>NZ_JBALMG010000091.1:0-46984 GCF_036963225.1 Bacillus sp. JJ783
TCCAAATCTTTCATTCCATTAATTAATCTTAATACCCAATCACCCTTTAAATATATTAAGAACGGAATATACAATCTAACATGTCATTAAAAAAGCTTATGCAGGTTATACATAAGCTTTTTTACTCATGATTAGATATTTTTCAAATGCTACACCTTAAAGCAAGTCTTAAAAAGATTAAATATAATAATCAGGATTTTCATCCATTTTAATTAAAAATTCTTCTAAAGAATCCGCTATTTTCTCATCCTCAGAGTAAATAGGACATTGACCTAATTCATTTTCCTCTTTAAATTTAATGGTTAAAAAGTTAAGTTCTGTTACTTCAAAAAACACTAATGATTCATCATCATCTAGGTTTGGATTATATTCATAAATATCTTGCCTTAAACGGAAATCTGCAACTGAAATCGGGTCCATAAATCTGTTGAAAAACGTTCTTTTATCAGAATTTAAAAACCCACAACCTATTTCTTGATAAAAGCGTTTCAGTTCTTTTGGAAGTTCCATTTGTAATAAGCTTTCTGCCTCATTTATCTCATCTTGATATATAGGATAGAAAATAGGTTTTTGTTTAGAACGGACACTTCTGTCTGCTACAACATATTCTTTCAAAAAATTAAACATAACTTTTAATACCCTCTATTAAAGAAGGGCTGTTTTCAATGCTTCCTCAAGCATTGTGTTGCAATCATTATATGTATTCATCACTGTACCAGATGGTTTATCAAGTTCTAAATAAGTACCATCAGATAAGTTTTTACAGAACCATGCTATATTTGAATCTCCAAGGAAAAGATACTCTTTTTGAAATTCATTTTCATACCAAATCTCATTGGTTTCTATAAGCCCGCAAATTGATTCGTCCCTTTCTGTATCTAACAAATAAGAGTCAACTCCATAAAGTACTAGCCCGTTAAAATCTAATCCATTTACAGTTTTAAGAAACTCCTCATATTCACTCGGTAGGTCAACATTAAAACTCTCTTTCATGCGTTCTCTTAATTTCTGAACTTCACTATCTGTTACTGGTGTATTCAGTTTATCATTAAAACTTTTCTCTATTTTTTCAATTTCTAAAATCATATTTTTCCACATATAAAAAACTTCTTTCTAAGAGTATTTATTCTCCTTTAGGATAGGTATTATATTTGGGTATAGACCAAGTTATATCTGCACTATCTCCATCTTGTAAGTATCTAGTTAATGTAAACCATTGCTTCAACTTCTATCAGTTATTTTAGGACTTTCTTTTACATGTTTGCTTCTGAATCCCATACCTCTATAAATTCAAAACCTTTTAAATCACTTTCTAACACTGTATTTCTAAATTCATCTGATACAAAAACGGAAGGAATATGTAATATTTCATTTAAGTAAACTTTAAATATTGTTTGGTTCTTAACCATATTAGGTAAGAATGCGTATTTTTTGAAATCTATTACTAAGCCAGAACGTAGTTTCTTTAGTATAGCTTTCTCATAGTCAATAGCATCTATTGCATTTAGAACGTTAATTATATAATACACTTCTCCCGTCACATCATGAATTAGGGGAAGAAATTCTACATTATCACCAAGCATAGACTCTAAGAATTTTTTAGCTTTCCCACTAACCATTGGTGTACCAACTTCTCCCCAAAAATGAGGAAAATCACTTTGATTTCCTTCTTCTACACATTTAATACGTATTTCTCCCCATGAATCAGATGCTTTTACTGCCGAGTCAATTTTTCCTTCAAAATACTTTTTAGAATCTTCTTCTAAATTCAATAGTTGAAAGGATTCATAGTCATCAAATGAACTCTTTAATTCCCAAATTTTCATTTTTACTCTCCTTTGTTATTTTTCTATCCTTCCTTTATCTAAATGTAATTCTATATTCATGATGTTGCTTCTCCCTTTTCTTTTCCGTAGTCTTTACTGACTATAGGAGAACCGCAATTATATACTGAATATTCAATACAGACTCTTTAAAAGGTTTCATGTGTTCTACCCCCATCTTCTATATGCTTCCTTAAATAATAATACCTATGGAGTTCCATAATGAAATGAAACAAAATAAACGAAAGCATTGAGTATACACACATTAATACAATTGCTACCATCTTTTGTGTTGCAAAACCAAGGCTGATATTAGCAACGAGTTGACCCAATCCTACAAAAGCCACTACTCCGAAACCAGAGTTTTTTTTCGATGACTTTGATTTTTTGATTGGTTCCTGAAGTTTTTTAATATGATTTTTATAATAATGATTCAAAGCAAAAATATACAAACCAACTGAAAAAACAAAATAGATTGGAGTTTGTAATCCTAACATTCCATATGCAAACTTTTGGGTTATAACTAATAATCCTACTGAACATACGATGCCAAATACCCCACGAAATAGAGTATATTGTAATTGCCGCTTCCTAGGATTTATAACAATCCATATTGCCCATAAATTTAAAAAAGCAACTGGTGGAACTATTATGTACATATATATCGGTTGAACAGGATTCGCAAAAGCAGGTAAAAGCACAAATATATCTGCTATCCCAATCACAAGAGTAATTATAGTCGATCTTATATCATTTACAGCATAAAGAGCCATATAATATTCAAAAGCTTTTTTATTAAAATCTGTATTTTTTTTCATGTTAATTAAACCACCCCGCTACTGTTGACCAAGTTTTTTTGCACCCGTTTTCACCATATCCTTAATACTATCATCTTCACCATCCCCATCTAAATCAACATCCCATTTTACACCTTCTGTGAAATATTATTCCCTACTCGAAAAGGAGATCAACCCACTAATAAGATCTAGGCTTATCAAAAATTTCAAAAAGCCGGAGAGTTTGCTGGTATCGAATCTATTGGGACTCACACCATGCGCAAAACCTTCGGCTATTGGTTCTATAAATAAACAAAAGATGTCGCTATGTTGTAAGACATACTCAATCAAAGCACACCACAAATTACACTTAAATACATTGGTATCAATAAAGAAGAAAAAGATAATGTCCTTGATACATTCCTTATTTAATCCAAAAATATTAAAATATGAATACTATAAAAATTAACTATCTACTTCCCATCAAAATTATGGTAATCCTATTAAGCCTGGGGTTACCCCTTCTACCTTTGCCCATTCAAACGAGCACTCAACTAACATTTGATTCTTACACTTAATTTTTAATAAACCTTCTTCTTCTATCGTATTTATTTCAAAATAATCAATTATATTTTCTGTCCCTAAACCTTTTATTGTTAAATTATGAATAGTAAAGAAAGATATCTCTACATAAATTACATCCCACTTATTCCATCGTTTTGGCTTGTTTTCAACATTTTCCTTTGTCATCAATTGAATAACTAAAGTAGGACCATCTCTTTTAAGACGCACATCTAATAACTCTGATTCTTCAAACTTTGGTATTTTCCCAAAAATACTAATTAACGCTTGTGGATTTAAAAATTTAAATTGATCAATCATTTTTATACTCCCTATTTTTTATTTCTCTTCTCAAAATAATAATGATCCTCCATACCATCTACCTGTCCTGTTCGTGTATTGTATTCAGGTCTTACATTATGATGCGGTGGCTGATCTCCAATTCCACCTTCTCCAAACTTATGACCCTCTGAATGATCTTGAATTATAATTTTTTGACCTTTTACTTCATATGTTAATTCTCGAGTCATAATAGGCTGTTTATTATCATTCGCTTTCTCATACAAATACTTCGCAACTATAATATCTACTACAGCCAAACCAATTGATTTGAAAATAGTAATCTCTTCATCTAGGGGTAGCGTCCTATCTCCATCAACTTAAAAATTTAATAGTGTCCTCAGAACGAAATTCTGTGTTAACTTGTAACAAAAAAAGAGGAGCAATCTCCTCTTAATAAATAAACACTACTTAATTTGTTCCTTATACTCATGGTTAACAAGTACATACCATTTTCCTGTATCAAATTTTTCTTTATTAATCACGTAAACTTTACTTTCTCTCCTTACCTCCCCTGGTTTTAATTCCTTAGTAATAGTAGAGGTCTCGCCTTTTTCAACCCCATAACTACTAGCTGCCCACACATCACTTTGGTAAGCATTATCATTTTCATCCACTAAATCCACTGATGGTAAAACGGCTAGTTTCATCGGTTCGTTTGTGATGTTTTTCCCTTCTGCTTCTACAACAATAAAGACATGTCCATCTTCAGGTTTTTGGAATCCTATACTTTCTTTACCAACCTTATCTCTTTCTACAACTCTTTTTACAGTTACATCAAATTTAGGTGTATGAAAATCCTTGTTTACAGCATACTCTTTTTCTTTTATTTTTGATTTCTCTTTTGTTTGTTCTGTATTTTTCTGCTTTGTATTCTCTTTCGTTTTCGCCTCATCAGTTGTTTGCACTTTCTTTTCTTCTTGTTTAGAATTGGTTTCTTTAGATTCTGAAGAAGTTTTGTCGGATGTATTGCCGCAACCAGATAAATTGAATACTAAAGCGCCACCTAAAATACATGTAGTAAATTTTTTCAACATCTCTTTTTATCCCCCAATAACACGATATGTAAATTCCTTACTTATCATAGCGAAAAATACCATCTTAAATTGTTGCATCTTGTCGAATGATTAAGAATAATCAAGTTACTCCACGTCCTCTTTTATTATAAAGGTAAATATAACGTCTATATTGGGGTAGCATCAACATAGACTTATATGCTCTATAAAACCTGCTATAATAGGTTTTTACACCCTTAGCGTACAATTTTTAACTTTCGGTAATGTGACCCCTATTTGAAGGATAATTGAAATATTAAGACGAACTGATAGAGGTGTTTGTGTGGAATTATTTGAGTATTATAAAAAAAAGGGGAAGTTTAAGTGTTTAATTGGAACTGGGCTTTTTCTTTATGGATTAATTGGTATGTATAATACTTGGGGTAATATTAATTGGGGACCAGTAATCTTAATTATTATAGCTTCTCTTGTATTTTTTAGTATTGGATTTTGGCAATTAAGAACAGGAAATTTACTAGAAAAAAATATAGTTAAAAATGATTTAACATTTTGGGATATTGATACTTATGTTTTGTTAGAATTACCCGGCAATAATAAACATTTAGGTTTATATACTCCTGATGGAAGATATGTAGCAGGAACAAAGATGATTTCTTCAACATTACCTATTTTAAAAAATAAAGAAGTTTTTGGATTGGAAGCAAGTGATGGAGAAATTCTTGCATATTTTCATAGTGAAGTTGAAAATTATGATTGGGCTATTTATGATTCGAATTATAATTGTGTAGGTATGTTTAAAGAAAATATGATACAAGGATTTGGAATGGTACGTGGTTCTTTGATGAATGAAAAAGAGATAAAAATTTCTGAGATAGAAGTGGAATTTGATTTTTTCGAAACTTCTTTTCATACAATGGATGATCGTATATTAATAAACTGCAAGAGGGGATATATGCCTTTAGAATGGAGTGAAAGATTTGGCTTAAATGTACCGATTATTAAATTAGGTAATAATATTTCTAATGCTGAAAAAATATTTGGTTTAGGTATTCTTCTTTATACTTTAGAAACAATTAAAGTAAGAAAAAGTAGGATTTTTAATGATTAGAATTAAATATTTATATTATAAAATTTATTGAATCTTCTATTAGGGATTACATCGCCAAAAGTAAAATATTGTATATTTCAGAATCACTTTACGTTTCTTAAAATTGATGAGCATTTGTTATGCCAGAACCAACTGGAAATGGACACGGCAAGCGAGTATACTCCGCTTGCCGTTTTTTCATAGCTTCGTATGTATTTGAATTCCTTTCGCTTTCTCTTCTTCACCCTTCACGCGTACAATTAAATCATATGATCCGGGTTTTGGCGCTTCAAAAGAAAGCAAACCTTCTTTTTGAGAAGTGACTTCTTCTTCATAAATGACCTTATCGTCTTTTGTGACTTGCAATAAAATCGTACCTTCTTCAACTGCTGCCTCATAAGGAATTTCCACATTTCCTTTTTCAGCTTTAAGCGTTTGTAAATCGTAATACCCCTGCAAAGAACCAATTGTTAAAGTCGTTTCGCCATTTTTTTGAACCTTTGTGACTTTTGTTGCTGTATTACATGCGCTTAACAATACAACAAGAGTGAAAATGAGAAATGAACGAAGCAATTTCATAGAGAGTCCCCTTCCTTTAAATATATTAAGGACAAAATATACAATCTAACACATCATTAAAATTATAGTTGAAAAATAAAGAGAAGTATATGATAGGAGATACAAATATAAACAGTCACTGACCATTAGTCTACAACCAATCCCACACCCCCACACAAAAGAAAAAAGCACTAGGTCCCCCTAGTGCTTTCCCCTAAAACAAATGACAAGCTACCTGATGCCCTTTTGCAATCTCGACCATTTTCGGTACTTCCTGCGCGCATTTTCCAGTGGCGAATTTGCAGCGCGTTCTGAATTTGCAGCCGGATGGTGAGTTGAGCGGGCTTGGAACTTCCCCCTCTAGGATGATTCGTTCTTTGCCTGCGTTTGTTGGGTCTGGTTCTGGCATAGATGAGAGTAGTGCTTGTGTGTATGGATGTGCCGGTTTTGTGTATAGGTCTTCACTGTCGGCAATTTCTACTATGTTTCCTAAGTACATGACTCCGATTCGGTCTGATATGTGTCTTACCATGGATAGGTCATGTGCGATGAATAAGTATGTGACGCCTGTTTCTTCTTGAATGTCTTGCAGCATGTTTACGACCTGTGCTTGGACTGAGACATCGAGTGCTGAGATTGGTTCGTCACATAGGATGAAGTCTGGTTTTACAGATAGTGCGCGCGCTATGCTAATGCGCTGGCGCTGGCCTCCGCTAAATTCGTGCGGGTAGCGATATAAGTGTTCTTCTTTTAGGCCTACCTTTTTCAGCAGGTCTAAAATGATTTCTCTTTGTTCTTCTTTTTCGTAAGAGCCATGAATGTTCATCGGTTCGCTAATAATTTGGAATACATTCATTGTCGGGTTTAATGATGCGTACGGGTCTTGGAAAATGATTTGCATTCTTTTTCGATAATCTTTTAGTTCGCTTTCTTTTAGATCTGCGATATCTTTTCCGTCGAATAGAATGTTACCTGAAGTGACGTCGTGTAAGCGAATGATACTTCTTCCTGTCGTTGATTTTCCGCAGCCTGATTCTCCTACTAATCCGAATGTTTCACCCTTCTTTATTGTGAAGCTAAGGTCATCGACTGCTTTTAATTGCTCTGTTTTTCTGCCGAATAGTCCTTTTTTAATAGGAAAATACTTTTTTAAGTTCCGAACTTCAATTAAGTTTTCTTCATGCATGGGAATCACCTACCGCCCTATCGTTTAGCCAGCACATAGAGCGTCTTCCGTTTCCGATTTCAAAATATGGTGGACATTCTTTTTCACAAATGTCCATTTTATGTGGGCAACGCTCTGCGAATGGGCACCCTTTCGGCGGGTGTAGTAAGTTTGGTGTTACACCTTGAATTGGAGCTAGTCTTTCTTTTACTCCGTTCGATATTTTTGGCAGAGAGTTTAATAGCCCTTTCGTATACGGATGATTCGGCGATTGGAAAATATCAAGTACATGTCCTTCTTCCATAATAAGCCCGCCGTACATAACGATGACGCGTGTACAGTTTTGCGCAACAATTCCAAGATCATGCGTAATAAGAAGTAACGACATATTCGTTTCGTTTTTTAAGTTTTTCATTAAGTCTAGTATTTGTGCTTGTATCGTTACATCAAGCGCTGTCGTCGGTTCATCCGCAATGAGAAGGTCTGGATTACAAGACATTGCCATCGCGATCATAACCCGCTGCTTCATACCGCCGCTTAGTTCATGCGGATATTGTTTTACCCTTTCTTCCGGTGAAGAGAGACCGACTTGTTTTAACAAGTTGACCGCGATGTGCTCTGCTTCTTTCTTTTTCACTTTTTGATGACGTATAATTACTTCTGTCATTTGCTTCCCAATTTTCACAACTGGGTTTAAGGCAGACATTGGATCTTGGGATATGAGTGAAATTTGATTTCCTCTAATAGAACGCAATTCTTTCTCCGATTTAGAAAGCACGTTTTCATTTTGAAAAAGAATTTCTCCTTCTTTCACTTTCCCTGGCGACGTAACGAGAGCCATAACGGATTTCGCCATAACGCTCTTTCCGCTTCCCGATTCGCCAACAATCCCAACGACTTCACCCTTTTTCAAACTAAATGAAACGCCGCGGACCGCTTCTACTTCGCCGTCTTCTATGAAAAAAGAAGTCTTTAAATTTTTTACTTCTAATAGTTTTTCAGACACGCTTTTCACTCCCCCTCACTTAAAGCATTAGTTCTCATGATGAGCCCCTTTTGGTGCGAAAGCTTTTTTCAACGCTTCACCGATTACGTTAAAACTTAGTACTGTTAATAAAATAAGGAACCCTGGGAAGAGTGTTAAATACCAAGCTTCACCTATGTATCCTTGCGCATTATTTAGCATGCTTCCCCAAGAAGAATCTGGTTCTCTAATACCTAATCCTAAGAAGCTAAGTGATGATTCCATTAAAATAGATGTCGCAATTGTTAATGTCGCTGCGATTATAATCGTCGATAAAATGTTAGGAATGATATGTCTTACAATAATCATAAGTGACTTTTGTCCCGACACTTTTGCATATAAAACGTACTCACGCTCTTTTACAGATAACGTTTCTGCCCTTACGATACGCGCGGTGTCCATCCACGTTAATAATCCGATAATAAGAACAAGCGTTGTAATTCCTGGTTTTAAATACGCATTTAATAACAGCATTAAAAAGAATGATGGAATTGACATTAAAACTTCAACAATTCGCATTAAGAAGTTGTCTAACTTTCCGCCAAAATATCCGCTAATTGTTCCAACTGCCGTACCGATTGTAATGGAAACAATCATTGCTAGAAAACCAACAGCAAGCGAAACTCGTCCGCCATATAACGCTCTCGTTAAATAATCCCTTCCGTAATCATCTGTGCCGAACGGATGACTCATACTCGGTTCTTGTAAACGATCTGGAATAGACATTTTGCTAGGATCATACGGTGATACGAATGCGAAAAGAGACGCTATTGTTAAAACACTAAGTATAATAACTCCCATTACTACAAAATTATTTTTCGTAAAACTATTTTTTATCGTTTGAAATCTCCTATTGTTCATTCCATCATCCCCTCATTCGAATGCGCGGATCTACTACGCCATATAAAATATCAGCAATTAAATTACCGAGAATTAACATGAACGATGATAATAATGTGATTGCCATAATAATTGGATAATCAAATCTAAAAATAGCATTTACCCCGAGTGAACCAAGTCCCGGCCATGAGAATACTGTTTCCGTAATAAAAGCTCCGCCTACTAAACTCGGAATAGATAATCCGAAAATTGTAATGATCGGTATTAATACGTTTCGAAGTACGTGATTAAATAAAACTGTTTTCTGTGAAGCACCGTACGCATATTGAATTTGTACGTAATCTTCCTCTAATTGCTGGATGGTACTTGAGCGAATATATCTCATATAGACAGAGATGTTTTGGAACGCTAGCACCATGCAAGGTAAAATACCGTGCTGGACAATATCCCAGAAGGAATCTTGACCGACTGTGCGCATACCCATACTCGGAAGCATGTTCAACTTTAAAGAGAATAAATAGATTAATAGTAACGCGAACCAAAAGACTGGCATTGAGATTCCCACATAGGAAATGAAGTTCACAATGCGGTCAAAGAACGAATTCTTTTTCACCCCTGTAAATAGTCCAAGTGGTATTGCGATTACGAATGAGACGAGTAAAGATGATCCCATTAATCCGATTGTTGCGGGTAATCTTTCTGTGATAAGTTCTAAAACAGGACGGTGATTTTGAAGTGAGTATCCAAAATTCCCTGTTAAAATATTTTTTAACCATAAAAAATATTGCACGTAAATCGGCTGATCTAGTCCTAAACTTTTGCGAATACGTTCAACGTCAATCGGACTCATATTCGGCGTTACAAAGTTTCGAACGGGATCGCCCGGCGCTAGTTTTATTAATAGAAAAGAAATAATAGAAATAACAAATAAAAGCGGAATTGCATTTAAAAGCCTCTTTGCAATTACTTTATACACAAACTTCCCCCCTCAAGATAAAGAAGCTGATTTTCACCAGCTTCTTTACAGTTTCTTATTTCACTTCATAAATCTTCGATAGATCTTCAAACATTGTAACTGGAATTGCTTTTGCTTCTTTTAATCCATCAAACTTTTTATCTACTGCAATAACTGCTTTCGGATATGCGATTGGAAGATAAGGTAAGTCTTCTCTCGCTGTATCTTGAATTTTATGGTATAGCTCAGCTCGTTTCGTTTTATCTGTTTCAACTGCAGCTTCTTCCCATAACTTATCGAAATCAGTATTTTTATAACGTGCATAATTGTATTCCGCATTACTTAAGAATAAGCTCTTATATGAGTCAGGCTCAGGTCCCATTATGTAACCACCGAATGTAATGTCATATTCTTTATTCTCTTTATCTAAGCCTTTTTCACTTGCCGCACTTGCATCTAATGCATTTAGTTCAACTTGTAAGCCTACTTCTTGTAATTTTTGCTGCGTATAAAGTGCTAAGCTTTCCATAATTTTATTATTCGTTACATACATAACGCGTACTTTTTCTTTATCTTTCACACCAGCTTTTGCTAATAAATCTTTCGCTTCTTTTTGATCATACTTATACTCTTTAATATCTTTCGCATAATACATAGCGTCTGGTGTTAAGATTGAATTTGCCGGTTCTGCAAATTGACTAGAAACGAACGCTGAGTTAATCATTTCTTTCTTATCTAATGCATGCGCAATTGCTTGGCGCACTTCTTTTTTCTTCATAAGGTCTGTATTAAAGTTATAAGCTAAGTAGAATAATCTACCTTCAGGGAATGTCACCATTGAGAAGTTCCCCGTGCTATCTAATTTCTTAAAGTCTTGCGGCTCAATCATCTTCATATTGATTTGACCATTTTGAAGTGAAACATTTGCTGTATTACGATCTTTTACAACGCGGTACACGACAGAATCTAATTTCGCTTTACCAGCAAAATAATCATCGAATCGCTCTAGCGCAACATATTCATCTGATTTAAACTCTTTTAATTTAAATGGACCTGATCCAACAGGTTGTAGGTTTTTCTTACTCTTCACTAAATCCGCTTCACCTTCAAATACATGTTTCGGAATTGGGAAAAAGTCATTCATAACCCCTTCGAAAGATGCACTTACTTGTGGTAATACAAATTGAGTCGTTAGCTCATCCACTTTTTTCACCTCAAGTGGCTTTCCTTTAAAAATAAAGTTTTCACGGCTTGAACTATTTTGCTTCTCATCTAAAATAGATTGGAATGTAAATGCAATATCATCTGATGTAATTTTCTTACCATCATGCCATTTCAAATTATCTTTTAGTTTTAAAGTCCATGTTAATTGATCCTCTGAAGGCGTAAAGCTCTCAGCAAGAACAAACTTTTTCTTACCGTCTTCCATATGATACAGCGGTGCATATAAAGCTTGCTGCACAGTTAATGACACTCGATCATTCGCATAAAGCGGATTCATCGTATCTGGATTATCACTAACACCAACTGTTAACGTTCCTCCATCTTTCGGAGTCCCTGATTTACTAGTGTTTGCTTGCTTCGAAGAATCTTTCTCCCCTGAGCAAGCCGCTAATGCAATAAGTAATAGTAGGACAAATGGTAATGCAAACAACTTCTTCTTCATATTTCGACTCCTCTCGACTATTTACACCTATAAGAAAACTCGGAATTAATACCGAGTTTTCTTATAGGTTTTAAATTACCACTGCCCGTATGTATTGTCAAACTTTTTCGCAAAGGTAGAAAGTTTGAAATCTATCAATGAATCCTTGCGATAAACTATATTTATGCGGAGGATAAAATAAAAAGACCACGAATAGATGGCCTCGTAAAATGAGTTGAAAAACTAGCAGCCTACAAGAAACTCCTCTGAAATGGTTGTTATATATAATTGAAAATGTAGAATGAGATTAAAGATAAAAAAACATTTTTAGGAGGTTATCATGACATTTGATGAATTGAAAAAAAATAAACCAACAAACCCATGGATTGAGAATGATGAAGATGGGGAGTTTTTCACCGAAGAAAATATAAGTGCAACAAATAAAGTGCTCGACACTTACATTAACAATTTAGAGCAATTGGGAGAGAACCCAACCGAAGTCGAAATAATGCAAGTCGTTAAAGAGGTAGTTATTAAAATAAATGAATTAAATGTCGAACATGACTATTTTATCGAAACAATGGAAAGAGAAGATCTCTATGAATTTATCGATACAGCAGCACGAATAGCTGGCTTAGAATCCGAAGAAGACATCACAGAAGAATGGCGAGAATGGTAAATAAGCTGCATACTTGGTGTCTAAATTTACTCCTTCATAAAACTTTGTCCCTTCTTCTCCAATTGGAAAAGAAGGGACAAACAAAGACAACTCCAATAGAATCAAATACTGAGATATATTAAAATTTTCATTCAAATTAATAATATGATTAGATGTTTTTCTAAGTTCTTCTTCTCTAACTAAAATTAATCTATTTTCCAAACTCATTTCTCTAATCAATTACCAAGGCGTTCTGAACATAAATATTTTATATTTTTTAAGATGTGTATCTTTAGAGTATTAAATAAACAGAAAAACAGCCGACTCTTTGTATAAAAGTCGGCTGCTTTCTTATCATTCAAGCTCTCCCTTGCGAAGGAGTTCAACAACTACTTGTGAATGCCCTTTAACACTAGCTTTTGCATTACATTTGAAATGCATACACGCATTATAAACAAAAAGAACAGCACAATCTCAATACACTTTCATGTACAAATATATATAGATCGCCAAATAGAGTAACTTTCAACCCAAACTAAAAAGACCACCAAAAGACAGCCTCACAACTGAATCGTAGTACCAACTCCACGCTCCACCGCTTTTTCATACAAATACTTCGCAACTATAATATCTACTACCGCCAAACCGACTGATTTAAAAATAGTAATCTCTTCATCATTTTCTCGGCCAGGTCTTTCTCCACTTATAATTTGACCAAGTTCGGCGTGGATATCACTTGCCTCAAATAAGCCTTCTTTTATCGGTACTTGGAGGTCACCCGTTTCTTCAAGTGCTGCTTCTTTTGATTCGACTACTACTTTATTTGCGTTCGCGATGGCGTGAGATGGTAGCTCTTGCATGCTTGGTCTAAATGAGCCGACGGCGTTTATGTGGACGCCTTTTTGCAATGTTTCTGTGAAGACTGGTGTGGATGCATTCGTTGTTGTGACGATAATGTCTGCTTCGCTTATTGCTTCATTTGGATTTGTGTAAACGTAAGCCGGCCTGCCGAATTTTTCTTGTATATATTGCGCGAATGCATACGCTTTTTCTTCCGTTCGGTTATATAGGATGATTTTTTCAATGTCCCTAACGGCGAGCACAGCTTCTGCAATTCCTTTCGCTTGTTCACCTGTACCGATAATGCATAAGTTTTTTGCATTATGACGAGCTAAATGTTTTGTCGCTACACCTGATAAAGCGCCTGTTCGGATCATCGTTAAGTACGATCCTTCTAAAAGTGCAAGCGGTTCTCCCGTTTGAAAATCTGATAGCATAACGATCCCATTTATCGTTTTCTTTCCTATCTTTTTATTATGAGGAGCTACTGTTACTACTTTTAAGCCGAGTGCTTCAAGTCCTTCCGCTACTGAAGGCATAATTAATGCGGTATTTTGCTCGTTCGCAAATGGTAATGAGCCGCGAATTGGTGTAATCGTTCTTTCTGCTGAAAATTCTTTTAAAGCAAGCGCCGCGTATTCAATGACTTCATTCATATTTACTAAGTTTTTTTGTTCGTTCGCGCTTATGACTAGCATATTTGTTCACCCTTTTCTAAATTCTTTTCTTCACTAGATGTGATATTTTCATTCACGACCTGCGCCCCTACTAAATCACCCGTAATATTTACAACTGTGTGGCCCATATCAACGAGCGGAGAAACCGCCGCAATGATCGGAATAATTGTTAGCGGGAGCCCTAGTGTAGAAAGTAAAATAGTCGCGGTAATAACGTCCGCACCTTTTACACCAGCACAGCCCGCCGCAAGGACGATTCCTAAAAATACAGTTTGCATAATAAGCCCAAATGTAATCGGAATACCATATACGTTTAATGCGAAGACCGCTAAAACACCGAGCGCTGCTGATAGTCCGTTCATATTAACAGTAGCTCCAAGTGGAATGGTGAAACCAGCTACCGATTCAGGTATACGAAGTCTTTTTTGCGCAACTTCCATCGTTACTGGAAGCGTTGCGCTACTTGATGTCGTACTAGCAGCTACGAGCATAGCTGGACTCACTTGTTTGTAGAAATGAATTGGGCTTATCTTCCCGAAAACTTTCAGTACAATTGGGTACATAATGAACACAATGAGTAGCAATGATAAATAATCAGCTACTACATAGCTAACGACCGCAGTAAGCATGTCAGCTCCAAATGTGCCAACTACATGAGCAATTAACGCCATAATTCCGTATGGGGCAAATCCGATAACGAGCTCTGCAATTTTAATCATGACTCCTGATCCTTCATGCACTAATTTACGAATTCCTTTCGCTTGATCCCCGAGAAGAATAAGTGCCACCCCGACAAAAATAGCAAAGATAATAATTTGAAGCATACTCGTTTCTGAAGCTGCTTGAATGACGTTAGAAGGAAACCATTGCACGATATTATCTACAAAACTAAACTTCTCTTCTTTAAAGTTCTGCCCATTCGCAAGAAGACCTTCTACTCCTTTACCAGGGTTGATAATAAAAGCGATCACTACGCCAATGCTTGTCGCTAATACCGCTGTAACTGCATAGTAAATAAAAATCCTGCCGCCAATCGCCCTTAACATTTTCGGATTTTCAAGCTGCGCGATACCTGAGACGATACTTAAAAAAGTTAAAGGAACAATAATCATTTGTAATAAGCGAATAAATATATCCCCAATCGGCTTTAAAACAGCTACTTTCGGTCCAAATGCTATCCCTAAAGCAATACCGATTAATGCCCCTATCAAAATTTTCACAGGTAAATTTTGTTTTCGCCACCACTTCATCCAAAGGTCCCTCCCTTAAGAAAACATTAAGCTAACAAAAACCCCCGATTCAAATCATCCCTCGGATCTACAACAAACTGGTGGAATCCTGTAATAAACGCATTCCCCGTCACTTTCGGAACGACAGCTTCATATTTATCTACTTCTGTTACCGACAATACTTCTCCCTCAAATTTGCCGTCAGTAATGCATTCGTGGATGAAAATCTCTCCTTTTTGTAAGGCATCTTTTTCAAAAAGGGTTGCGATTCTTGCGGAAGTTCCTGTGCCGCAAGGGGAACGGTCTACTTGCCCATCAGCAAAGATCGTTACATTTCGTAAAGTAGCGTCTTTTTCTTTCGGTTCATCTGAGAAAATAACGCCGTATATTCCTTTTAAATCTTCTTCAAGTGGGTGCTTTACTTCCATTTGACTTTCAATATAATGTTTAATTTTACCGCCCCACGTTTGAATAGCAGATAAGTCTTTGAAATCTACTTTCAAACCAAATTCTTTACAGTCTACAACAGCGTAGAATGCTCCGCCGAATGCGATATCTACTTGGAATTCATAGTCATCTATTTTGATAGGAACGTCTTTTTTATATACGAACGAAGGAACGTTTTCGAATGATACTGACTCAACTTCGCTTCCGTTATATTTTGCGTACGCAATAACTTCCCCAGCAGGGCTATCAATAATGAATTTTTGTTTTTCACCTGTCACTTCAAACATACCTGTTTCAATTCCAACTGTAATAACAGCAATAATGCCATGACCACACATCGTACTCCAGCCTTCATTATGCATAAATAACACGCCAAAATCAGCGTGAGCACTTGCGGGCGGAGTAATGATACAACCGTACATTCCGTGATGTCCTCTCGGTTCATACATAAGAATCTCACGAAGATGATCCAAATGTTCCATGCAGTACGCGCGTCTTTCTAGTTGTGTTTCTCCCTTTATCACTGGCACGCCGCCCGTAATAATTCGAAGCGGTTCCCCAGCTACGTGCGCATCAATTGTTGTGTATATTTTACTAACCTTCATTTCTATCTCTCCTCTATATGTTGATACTATTTTTATTGCAATTATCATGCCAAAGTGCAAAGCGTTAATTTGTTTACATTTTTCTGAAAAAGGTGTATCCTTTTGGCAACAAATCTGTATACTACTGTCTACTTTTTTATAAAATCAGTGGGGTTTTATAAATCTCCTACTGATTATTAGCCCATAAATAGCGGGATAAATTCTTTGGAGGCCATGTTATGAAACAATTCGATAACTTTGCAGTTCCAACGTTGCATACACTCCTCTCTTACGTGGAAGAAGCGATTTCTATCGTAAATACGAAGGGCGTTATGTTGTACTGGAATGAGGCAGCAGAAAAAATGTATGACATTAAAAAGGAAGATATTATCGGAAAGAATGTGCAAGAGTTTTTTTCAAAAGAAGATATTATGAATTTGAAAGTTCTTGAGAGCGGGCAACCGGTTCGAGATATTTATCATCTTCCTCGGCCAGATAAGCATGTATTAATTAGTACGACTCCTATTTATGACGAAAGCAATGAATTAATTGGATCTATGTCTGTAGAAAGAGATATTACCGTAACGATTAAGTTAAATGAAAAACTATCCTCCACTTCTGAAGAATTACAGCAATTAAAGCAAATGATTCAGCATCAACAAGATGACCCCTTCAGCACGATTAAAGGAAGTAACGCAACACTTCAGCACATTATCCACAACATGAAAAAGGTAGCGAAAACAGATGCGACGATTTTAATTACAGGCGAAAGCGGCGTTGGGAAGGAACTCTTTGCCCAGGCTATTCATGAAGCGAGCCCGAGAAACAAGCAATCTTTTATCCCGATTAATTGCGGCGCTATTCCTGCCGCCCTATTTGAAAGTGAGTTATTTGGTTATGAATCCGGAGCATATACTGGAGCCGCTAAGGGCGGAAAGGCAGGAAAGTTAGAATTAGCAAATGGCGGCACTTTATTTTTAGACGAAGTGGGAGAACTACCGCTTGATATGCAAGTAAAACTACTTCGCGCTTTACAAGAAAAAGAGATTTACCGCATCGGTGGGCAAACGCCGAAAAAAATAAACGTAAGAATTGTCGCCGCAACGAATCGTATTTTAGAAGACATGGTGCTCAGCGGGACGTTTCGATCTGATTTGTTTTATAGATTAAATGTTTTTACGGCGCACATCCCGCCGCTGCGAGAGCGAACAGACGATATTTCCTTTTTAACTCATCATTTCTTAAAGGAATTTTCTTTTAATTATAACAAGCCCGCTCCATTCGTTCATCAAGAAGCAATGAACAGGCTACATACATATTTTTGGCCGGGTAATATTCGCGAACTACGCAATATAATAGAAAGATTAATTGTCCTTCATGACGGGAAAGAAATACGTGAAGCGAATATTTTACAACTATTACCTTCGCAAAAATCTGTCTATCATACAGAGCGCTCACTCACTGATGAGAAAAAGAACTTAGAGAAAACTAGAATTGTACAAACTCTCGAAGACACGTACGGAAATAAAAGCATCGCTGCGAAAAAGTTAGGCATGTCCCGGGCTAATTTATATAAGAAACTGAAGAAGTATGGGATTACTTATGAAGTAGAGCGATAATCAGCGGTGTGTGTGTATGTTCATAAGCCATTAAAAAGTCATTTATTCATTGTGGAATTCAAGCTACATATTCGTTCTTGGGAGGTGCTGTGGCACCTCCTTTTCTTTTGCAACAAACGGGCCAGATTGTTGAGGGTCTCTTCTAAAATAATTGGATATTAATATTAAAATAGATGGGGATTATGAAGTCATGTACTTAAACTATAGGACGGGATTATTTATTTCCTATATAATTATAGTAAACAAAAGATAGGTTATTTAAGGATGGCTGATATGTTGAATACAAAAACTAAATATCAAACTTGGATACGAATTTACAAACTAATTATTTTTTTGGTTATTTCACTCATTCTTCTCTTGGTAACATTATTACCTGTTAATTTATATTTGCGAGTCCTGTCAGGTATTTTTGCGTTACCTTTTATTTATATAGCATTTATACTTTCTTATTCAGTTTACCAATTTGCAGCAGTTGGGGGGAATTATCAGTCAAAAATACATGATTTAATTGTTGCCAAAGTGAATTGGGATGAAAAAGGAAAAATACTAGATATAGGAACCGGTAGTGGCTCACTGATTATTAAACTGGCAAAGACTTTTCCTAAGTCCTTTCTAACTGGAATTGATTATTGGGGCGGAAATTGGGAATATTCCAAATCCCAATGCCAACAGAATGCTGAAATAGAAGGGGTCTCTGATAGAATTGATTTTCTGAAAGCAAGTGCTGCAGAACTCCCTTTTACTGATGATGAATTTGATATAATTGTAAGCTGTCTAACATTTCATGAAGTAAAAGATAGAGAAAATAAAACTGAAGTAATTAAAGAGGCATTAAGAGTGTTAAAACCTGGTGGTGAATTTGTTTTCTTAGATTTGTTTATGGATGAAAAAATATTTGGGGATGAAATAGAGCTCTTAAATGTCTTAAAGAAACATGGTGTATCTGAATTGAATAGCTACAAGCTTGCTGAAGAAATGGAGTTACCAAAACTCTTATTGAACAAAAAAGTATTAGGAAATGCAATGATTTTGAGTGGAAGGAAATAAGAATGCACTAATTCGTCCTTATAATAGCGCGGACTTCTCTATTATAAGGGCGACTACTTAATTTAACAAAGTGATGTAGCTCTATTTGTTTTTTGCATCTTTTTTAGCAACATCGTAACTTTATTTCAAACCCACACACCTAACCCCAACAAAAAAATCCCCCGAAACCTCGGGGGACCCATCAAACCCTCACCGCCACCACATCCGGCACTTGCTTAGCAATCTCCTCACCAATCTTTATACTAGCCGTTGCCGCCGGAGACGGTGCATTGCAAATATGCAGAGAATTGATGCCAGGGATAATGCAGAAGTCATCAACCATATTTCCGTTTGATAAAATGGCTTGTGCCCTTACGCCAGCATGGGTTGGCACGATATCTTTTTCTGTAAGTTCTGGTATTAGGTGCTGCAAGCTTTTTAGGAATGATTGTTTACTAAATGAGCGCACCATTTCTTTTATGCCTTCTTTCATATTGGGCATCGCCATTTTCCAAAATCCTGCGTATGTCATTGTTTCCATGAAGTCTTTAATATCGAAGTCTGTTTTCGTATAGCCTTCTCGCTTAAAGCTTAATACTGCATTTGGTCCTGCATGTACGTCTCCGTTTATCATTCTTGTGAAATGAACACCTAAAAACGGGAATTCTGGATTTGGAACGGGATAGATTAAATGTTTTACGAGATGGCGTTTTTCTGGGACAAGTTCGTAATATTCACCACGAAATGGAACAATTTTCATATCCGTTAATATTCCTGTCTTTTTCGCAATGCGATCACTATGTAATCCAGCGCAGTTAATGAGAAATTTCGTTTTAAATACACCTTGATTTGTCTCAATTGTTACAGCGTCTTTCTTCTCAGTAATACGCTCTGCGGTTGTTCCAAAATGTACTTCCCCACCGCTTTCCTGAATTAAGCGAGCAAACGCATAACTTACTCCTCTATAATCAGCAATCCCACAAGAAGGAACACGGATTGCCCCAAGTCCTTTTACATGAGGTTCAATTTCAGCTAATTCTTCCTTATCTATTTTTGAAATATGTAAATCGTTTTGTAAGCCTCTTTCATATAAGTTATGTAAAAGAGGAAGTTCGTCCTTTTCTGTAGCGACAATTACTTTTCCGCACATGTCATAAGCGATGTCATTTTCTTTACAAAATTGAACCATAGCTGCGTTTCCTTCTTTAGCAAACTTCGCTTTATAACTCCCTGGTTTATAGTAAATTCCAGAGTGAATTACACCGCTATTATGTCCAGTTTGATGATGTGCGAGTTCCTTTTCTTTTTCAATGATCGCGATTTTCGCACGAGGGAACTTTTTCGTTAAAGCCATCCCAGTTGAAAGCCCAACAATTCCTCCGCCAATAATTATAAAGTCATACATCCTACTTCCCCCTTAATAGTATAAAAGGCAGGTCTCTTTAAAAGACCCGCCGTACATATTATTTAGAAAAACAACCACGTTGACGCATTAGTTCTCTATATAAATCTTTATTTTTCTCAAACGCAGCTCTTCCGTGCATCCAAAATAAATTGTTTAAAAGAACTAAATCACCAATTGGTAATTTTAATGCATGTGTTGCTGGTGAGTTTTCAACAGAATATGATAAGTCTTTCAGATAGTTTGCTTGTTCAATATTATCTGGATAAGCGAACTGATCAATAAAACAAATACATGGTGCGTTATTCACATCAAAAAACGTTTCACGATAGACGATTTCTTGCGCATTTTTACTTGGTGGTGCTTTATACGTAATTTTAACAGATGCGAGCGAATGATCTCTAAATTTCTGAAGATCTTCCCAATCATCTAAATGTAGTAAACGGGATTCCCCTCCTACTGCATTTTGTTCTTCAATTTTCATCATAAGAAGCCAATCTGTCGGTTCATCAACGAATGTACCGTCTGTATGAAGTGTAAACAATCGGTACGCTTGACGAAGGTAAGAATCACTGCTATCTGTATCTTTCACATTAAATCTAGCATAATACGTTCCTGTCATTGCATCAAAGTTTGGCTCCCCGATTAAATGTGTTAACGCTGTTGCAAATTTCACGTAGTCTGCTGGATCTGCCGTTTCACCTTGTACCCCAATTGTAAATCCGCCCGTTTCACGGTCATGAACAATGCCGCGAATGTTATCCATAAATGATTGCCCAAAAATCTTTCTCATTCCATCAGCAAGATTAAACCGAGAATAAGGAATGTATTGTAATGACTGCTCTGAATGCTCTTTTACCTCTTCAAAAAACTGCTTAAGCAATTGCTGATTTAACACAATATGGTATAAACGCTTATGCTCTGGATGAGGAACAATCTCATATCCCTCATATTTCTTTGCAAATTTCATCTTCGTACTTTGTTCTGTAATAATCGACATTTCAATTCCTCCCTAATTTAAATATGAAGAACTTATTGACGTTTTTTACAGACAGTTATCCTTATCTTCTTATGCTGAGATTCGGTCTTACTGCCCTAACATCGAAAAAGCCAGTCATACGCATCCACGACATAAAATCGTAGAAACGTACAACTGGCTCATAATTACGAGTGTTCTTTAATCTCTTAAAGTACAATAATAATAGACAGTTTGTATGAAAATATTTGTAAAACAGGAAAGCAAGATCGAATATAGAGAAGGCTAATTTCTCGTATGGACCTTATTAATTAAATAATAATTCAAAATATTCTAACTGTCAATTCGTTTTTTATTATTTTCTCGACATACTTTACACATTTTGCAAATCCCCTTACTTTCCGCACATCCTCTTTTTTTCGTCTCTTGTTTTACAACTTGAACTTCATTTAACTTTTTCATATTCCTTGCCTCCTCAATATAAAAAGCCAGTCGTATCCCTTTAAAAGAAATACAACTGGCTCTCGTTTATAGCTATACAAACTAGACAGTTTTTATGGTGTTGTTTCCTCGTACTCACGCCCAGACTGTTCATCATTTAAATAACTTACGTATTGGCGATGTAAATCCTTTACCGCACTAACGATAGCATTTTGCGCTTTTCCTTGATAATGGTCCATAATATCTTGAACGATTTCTTCAATACCATCTTGCAAACTATGCCCTCTCAACATTTGAGCGACGAAGTCTCTACCATGCTCTGTCGCAAGCGTACATGACGCTTCAATAATGACATGATATTTATGATCTGCCTCAATTGTAATTGTTAGTGTCTCGTACATACTGCGAACAGCCATCCCTTTCGGAAGTCTCGAATGTCCTGCCATAAAAAATGTCCCTTTACGCATATTTCATCCTCCGTTACTATGTTTTTTGGCTCTTATACTTGATCTACGTATACTGTCTTTATTCTTGTATAAAATTCTTTCGCCGCTTTTCCTTGTTCACGCGGTCCAGCACTAGAGTTTTTCATTCCGCCAAACGGAACTTGTGGTTCTGCTCCTGCAGTTTCTGAATTCACGTGTACCATTCCAACTTCCATATCATCAATAAACCTTTGCGATAAACTTAAATTATTCGTACAAATCGATGCACTGAGTCCGTATTCTGTATCATTCGCTAAAGAAACTGCTTCTTCATAACTATTCACTTTAAATAAACATATAACTGGACCGAAAATCTCTTCTCTCGCAATGCGTGCATCTTTATCGACATTTTCAAAAATAGTCGGTAAAACATAGCACCCTCGCTCCAGTTTAGCTTCGCCTGGCACGCTACCTCCATACAGTAAGCTAGCCTCTCCTTTTCCTACTTCAATCATTGATAAAATAGATTGCTGCTGACCCTTGGAAACACATGGGCCCATAAATGTATCCGGTTCTAGCGGGTTCCCAACTGTAAGAGCTTCAGTGCGCTGCAACAGTCGACCCTTGAACGCTTCATAAATATCCTCTTCCACGATTACTCTACTTGTTGCGGTACATTTTTGCCCCGTTGACATAAACGCACCTTTTATCGCAATACTTACCGCCTTTTCAATATCGGCATCGTTTAATACAACTAACGGATTTTTTCCGCCCATTTCTAATTGTACTTTTTTCTGAGTTTCAACCGCTGCTTTTTGAATGATGTTTCCAACGTGATTAGAACCAGTAAAGGATACCGCTTTTATATCCGGATTTCCCGTTAATTCTGCTCCAACTTCAGAGCCTTTTCCGAATACACAATTTATAACGCCTGCTGGAATGCCTGCCTCATGAAAGGCATTTACAAGATGGTACACCGATTTTGGCGTAACTTCGGCCGGCTTAATGACAATCGTATTTCCGTAAATAAGTGCCGGCGCCATTTTCCACGCTGGAATCGCAATTGGAAAGTTCCACGGTGTAATTAATCCAACTGGCCCTACTGCTACACGTTTACTGTAAAGCATTGTACTTTCATTAGCAGACGGGATAATCTCTCCGATTGGCTGATTTGCTTCCCCTGCATAATATTCAAGAATGCTAATCGCCCGCTTCGTCTCTCCTATTCCTTCCGCAATCGTCTTTCCTTCTTCGCTTGTTACATCTAGGCCAACTTCATTTACCTTTTCTTTTAAAATAGCTGCCGCTTTCCATAAATAGCTCGCTCTTTCTTGAAACGATAACTTTTGCCATTTATGAAACGCTTCTTTCGCTGATGCGATTGCTACTCGTGTATCTTCTACTGAACTAAACGGGAATTCACCTAGTACTTCCCCGTTATGCGGATTATAATTTTTCACGTATGCATTCGTAGAAGGTTCTCTCCACTCACCGTTTATATAATTGAAAAACCTCATTCCCCTGCCCCCACCGTTTTTATTTTGATAGTTTCGCAATAGCAGCTTCTAAAATAGTAAGCCCTTCTTCAAGCTGTTCATCTGTTATAACGAGAGGCGGTAAGAAGCGAAGTACGTTACTATAAATACCAGCGCTTATCGTAATGACCCCTTTACTATGCGTTTCCTTCATAATCGCTTTAACCTCTTCTGCTGCTGGCTCTTTCGTCTCTTTATCTTTTACAAGCTCAATTGCAGTCATGGCGCCAAGGCCTCTGACATCACCAATTAGTTCGTATTTATCTTTCCAGCTATTAAACACTTCCATCATGCGCTCGCCAATTTCTACAGCACGATTTACTAAATTCTCTTCTTCGATTACATCTAAAACAGCTAATGCAGCCGCGCAAGCAGCCGGACTTCCTGAGAAAGTACCACCTAATTGACCTGGTCCAGGTGCATCCATCAAATCCGCTCTTCCTGTTATCGCGCTCAGCGGCATTCCAGCAGCGATTGATTTTGAAAATGTCATTAAATCAGGAGCTACGCCGAAATGATCCATTGCAAATAAACTGCCCGTACGAGCGAAACCAGTTTGAATTTCATCCGCAATCATAATGATTCCGTACTTATCACAAATATTACGAACACCTTGCATGAACGTAGTCGTCGGAACGATAAATCCACCTTCTCCTTGAAGCGGTTCCAAAATAATTGCAGCGATATTATCACTTGCTACTTCCTCTAACATAAAGCGTTCGAAATACGCTAAAATTTGCGCGTCTACTTCTTCTGGTGTCAGTCCTTCTTCAGCGCGGTAATAGTACGGATATGGTAATTTGTATACTTCTGATACAAACGGCCCAAATCCATGCTTGTACGGTTTCACTTTACTTGTCAGTGACATCGTCAAAAGTGTACGTCCGTGATATGCACGCTCAAACGAAACAATCGCGCTTCTTCCCGTAGCTTTTCTCGCAATCTTCACCGCATTTTCTACTGCTTCAGCTCCGCTATTCGCAAACATCGTTTTTTTCTTGAAATCACCTGGCGTTAACTCATTCAGTCTTTCAGCTAATGCAATATAACTTTCATACGGCGCTACGTGAAAACAACTATGAATAGAAGATTCCACTTGCTCTTGAATCGCCTTCACTACTTTCGGATGACAGTGCCCGACGTTTTGCATACCAATTCCGCCCGCAAAGTCGATTAATTCATTGCCATCTACATCAGTAATAATCGCTCCCTTTGCTGATTGCACATACAACTCTGTAATATTGTAAGGACCTTCTGGCACCGCATTTTTTCTTCTTTCATGTAATATGCTAGATTTTGTAGTTGTAATATCTTTCTTTTCTTTCAACATGGAACACAACCCCTTTTCTTATTCTTTCTCTATGCTAACTTCCGAATCTTTTATAATCGTAAAATCATTCAACTTTTGCTTATCGAACTTTCTAACTCTTAGAAAATAACTTATTATTACTAGGATCGTTGCTAGTAACGTCATGTAAAACTGCATCCGCATATCTGCTATAAATGCTTGTGAAACAAATATCGTAATAATCATTAAAAGCGTTGCATATGTGAGATAAGGGAATAACCACATTTTCACTTTCAGCTTTCCAGCCCCGTCTCTTTCCCTCTCTCGTCTTAACCTGACATGTGAAACGGCAACGAACATATACATCAGCATCGTTACCCCGCCTGAACTATTCGCTAAAAACGCAAACAGTTTATCAGGAGATATAAATTTCAACATCGCGCAAATAAATGCAAATACGATACTTGCATAGATCGCTACAACCGGTGTCCCTCTACTATTTAACCGTGAGAAACTAGCCGGAGCATCGCCTTTTTTAGCAAGTGAAAATAACATACGCGAACTCGTATATATACCTGAGTTCATAACGGAAAGTAGTGATAAAAATACAACACCATTCATAATTTCTGCGGCTGCAGGTACCCCTGCCATATTAAATAAACTTGCATACGGAAGTTTTAATAACTCCTTATCCGTCCACGGAATAAACATAACTAAAATCGTTACCGAACCTACGAAGAAAAGCATAAGGCGCCATACTACACTATTAATAGCTCGTATAACATTCTTCTCTGGATTTTCCGATTCCCCGGCTGCAATCGCGGCGACTTCGCTTCCCGATAAAGAGAAAGAAATAAATACAACGCTCAGTAAGACAGGAACAATTCCATTCGGGAAGAAGCCTCCATTTTCCGTAACCATAGCGAGACTCGGTCTCTCCACTCCCGGAACAAGTCCAAAAAACATCGAAACTCCTAAAATTAAAAACGCAACAATCGCAATAACTTTAATAAACGCTAACCAATATTCAAACTCACCGTAGAGTTTTACTGAATATACATTCGTCATCGTCATTAAAAGGACCATACATAAACTCGCCAGCCATGCTGGAACCGACGGGAACCAATTGTTAATCATCACGCCTAAAAGCACCGCTTCAATTGCGATAATAATGACCCAGTTAAACCAATATAACCACCCAATCGTATACCCTGCCCACGGCCCAATTGCTTTATTCGCATACGTTGCAAAAGAACCGCTATCAGGATTTTCTGCTGCCATCTCTCCTAACATCCGCATCACGAGCACAACCATTAAAGCGCCGATAATATAGGACAAAATCGCTGCTGGACCCGTCGATTGAATAATCGTTCCACTTCCTACAAACAAACCACCACCGATAACCCCGCCGATCGAAATCATTGTTATATGCCGAGTTTTTAAATCCTTCTGTAACTCCTTTTTCTCTTTAGCCAAACAATTCACCAGCCCCTCCATTAGCGTGAACGTGCACCATACTCCATTGACAACGCTTTCTAAAAATCCCCTCCTACTTTGACTAAAAAATAAAAAGAGCCAGAAAAACAATGTACACATTTACATTGGATTTTACTGTCTCTATCCGTATGGCTCGTCCTCCTGCTAAGGAAGTTCAAGTGGAAAGAAGCTCCGCTATTCAATTGAACAAAAGTAAACTCGGGCTTGCAGGGAGGCTAATCACTGTCATCCGATAATAAGCTAATCATAATACAAATAAACAGAATATTCAATATTCACTTTTGTAAATTTCATGAATAAAAAAAGAAAATTCTCTTACCTCGCCACATATACTGTTCAAAAGAAAAAAGGAAGTGATCCAATGTATTACGGAACAAAGGGCTGGTACGTAGCTGAGCTTAAAAAATTAGGTGTTCGCTATCATGAAGGACGAAAACTAGAAAGTTACCGCGGACACGTATTACGCAATTTATTAATCGCACAACAAGAGAAGACGCAAGAAGAATAATTTGATATCGGTTGATTCTCTGAATATATCGGCGATTCGACATGGAATATCAACTTATCGACAAATCCCGCCAAATCATCCCTCCATTCCACCAACCAATCACACATCAGGCTACAATAAAAAGGTCACCCAAACGGGTGACCTTTCTTTCCTATTCACAAACAAGAATTTGTCTAGAAAATGATCCTTTTCTTGTGATACAGCGGTCTGTAATTTCAAATCCCGCTTCATGAATCATGTCGTCCATTGTTTCCATCGTGACAACGACTACTTTTTTTGCAATGCGGCGCGCACTTGAAAGAATCGAGAGTTGATCTTCTGGTGTTGCGTGCGTAAATAGGTCGTACGGCATATCGATAATTGCGACGTCGTAGTTCTCAGTAATTTCTTCAATTGGGCCTTTTGTTACTGTTCCTTCAAACCCGAAATATGCGATGTTTTTTCTCGTTCCAAGAACTACAAGTGGATTTATATCTCTACCAACGATGTTAATCCCCATAGAAAGTGCTTCTACTACTACTGTTCCAATGCCGCAGCACGGGTCAATAGCTCGTACTCCCTCTGGGTTTGGTACAGCGATATTTGCGACAGCTCTAGCAACACGTGTGCTCAGTGATGTCGAATAGCTATGCGGTTTTTTTATATGATGATACCAAACCGGATCACTTTCTACATAGTGTCCGAAGTACCAGCGTCCTCCAAGAGGAACAATCCCGAATACACGCTCTGGATTACGAACATCCGCTTCTCCTTCAATATGCATGCCAAGGTCTCGTTCAATAAGGCGTCTTTCCCCATATTCAATTTTATTTTCTCCAACAAGGTCATTAATTTTAACGAAGATGACTTTGAACGTCGCTCCCGCCAAGTCAATTTGTTCCACTTGTTTCAAGATGCTTTCTAAGTCGTCTCCTTCATACATAACCTCAACGCGCTCTTTAATAAACGGACTTCTACTCGGAGCAATCTTGACTTCACTTTTCAAAATATTAACGTGAGACTCCATCCCAAAGAACGAGCGCATTTCCAAGTAACATAAAGCACGCTCCTCTTCGCGAAACGCATACGTATATATACATGCAGGTGTTTTACTATGATTATTCAATCTATGATCATCCTTTATCATTTTAAATTGTTATGATTACAATTACTCGAATACTATTTATATAAAATTAAATGATATCACATGCCCGAAATAAAGAGAAACCTTTATAATTCATTTAATAAATAAAAGAGACTGCCTCTCAGCAATCTCTTCTATCATTCTCTATATTTATTAACGGTAAGAAGATACGTTATTACCCATTGCTTCATAGTAATCTAGAATACCTTGATAAATAGCTTCTGCTGCACGTTGTCTCCATTTTTCAGTAGCTAGTTTTTCACCTTCGCCTTTAGCATCGATGAAACCTAGTTCAGCTAAAATAGCAGGCATTGTATTGTATTTCACTACATAGAAGTCTTCTGTTTTTACACCTCTATCATTTGATTGAAGTGCTTGTACTAAACGTTTTTGTACTTTTTCTGCTAGTACACGGCTCTCTTCTGAGTTTGGATTTGTTGCTGATCTGTAGTAGAATGTTTCCGTTCCTTCTACTTGTTCATTAAATCCGTTCGCATGAATACTTACAAAAATATCACCTTTATTTTCTTGCGCAAATTCTATACGTTTTTTCAAAGATTCACCAGGGGTATTTCCTGGACGTGTATCATCATCACGTGTTAATAAAACAGTAAATGGTGTCTTTTGTTCAAATAGTTTTTGTACGCGTAAAGATGTATCTAATACGATAGCACTTTCATCCATTTTCACACCAGAATGCCCTGGATCAACCCCGCCATGCCCCGGATCAATAATAATTGCTTTTCCTTCTAAGAAGTTCCCTTGTTTCACTGGGTTCAATTGATTTTTATCAACCCATTGGAAACCACTATTTGTACGAATGCGAATCCAGCTACCGCTTTCTTCAATAACAGTTACTTGTTGTGCTCCATATGTACCTAGTACTTTAGAAGTATGGGAAGCCCCTACATATGTAGTGAATCCTTCATTAATAGCTTCTGTTTTCTCTACTAAAGGTGTCCATTTATCACCGTTACTTGTTGCAATTTTGATCCATCCATCTCGCTCTTCTTTTACTTCAACCATTTGTGGATCATGCTGATTTGCACTAATCCCAGATGTTAATGATGGTCCGTGATATGTAATGAATTTTCTATCCATATATATTTTCTTTGTTTCTACTGGACGATTACTATTCTTTCCAAATTTATCTGTTTGAGCAGTAAGCTGAGCTGCCTGTTCACGCGTAATAGAATTATCTGGTTTCCAGCCGTCATCTGTACCTAAAGAAAGTTTTAATTCTACTAAAATATTTACTTCTTCTTTACCCCAATGATTTTCTAAATCAGCGAATTTTGTGGGAACTGGTCCTGTTACTTGGCTTTTCAATTCATATGCCCTTACAAGCATAGCCGCCATTTCAGCGCGAGTTACTTGCCCTTCAGGATCAAATACTCCTGGTCCTCGTCCTTTAATAATATCCTTCTTTTCAATCGCTGCAATATATTGAGCTGCCCAATGATTTTTTGAATCATTAAAAGATGGCTTCGCGTTTGGATCCACTTTAACGCCAATTGCTGTTGCGATAATCTTTGCCGCCTGAGCACGTGTTAAATTTCCTTGTGGCATAAAGTTACCATCTGGCATACCATTAATTACATTTCTCTCTACTAAATAATAAATTGCGTCTTTTGACCACGCATTGTCTGAAACATCGGGAAATTTCTTCGTTTCTGCTAAACTACTAATTGGATGTGCTAGTAAATTTGCTGCTAATATACCTGCGGCTATTGCTTTGTACTTCATGAAAAATAAATCTCCTCTCGAAACTTCATATTTATACAATTATTCCCACGAAACTAACTATAAAATATTAACTAATAATTAATCCTTTCATAGTTTATAACATTATATATGTATAGTAAATACGTTTTCCCTTCACATAACAAAAACCGCATATATATAACTGATAATGAATGTATATAAAAAAGCGATTAGTACATATTACTCTAATCGCTTTTCCTAATGTATTATTTAAAATTTTCTTTAACATATATATTCCCTTCCTCCAAAGGAAGCTTTATCTGATCGATCCTTTCTGCTTTTCCCGTCTCAAGATTTGTTTGGAAAGTCGAGAAGTACCATATTCCTTCTCTGTTATCCTAATTTCCAATAAGAAACTTCCCTTTATCTAAAGCTTTAAAACAAGTTCCTGCAATACCTAGATCACCTTCGCCAATTTTCATTTCGAGTACTTTCCCTTTATGAATATAAAAAATCCCCCCCGAACTTTCTTGAGAACATCCACTTAACGCTAAACTTACAACGATACTGCCTATCAATAGTTTTTTCATCTTGTCCCCAAAATGAAAAGCTGATTAAAAATAATATTTTCAATCAGCCCTCTCTATTTGCTATGAAATTATTCTTCAATTAAATTAGACATTACATATGCATAAACAAGCGCTTCTGTATGTGCAATCGAGCTTTCATGCGTACGCTCAAATGCGTGAGAAGAATCAATACCGGCTCCAATTAACGCATGTTTCACATCAAATCCGGCGCGAATCGCAGCTGATGCATCTGATCCGTAGTATGGATAAATATCCACTTTATATTCAATAGCATTCGCTTTCGCCAGTTCAACTAAATGTTTACGTAAAGCATAATGGTATGGACCGCTAGAGTCTTTCGCACAAATGGATACTGTATATTCATCAGATGCTTGTCCATCACCTAACGCTCCCATATCAACTGCTAAATATTCTACCGTTTCTTCTGGAATGTTTGAGTTTCCACCGTACCCAATTTCTTCATTATTAGAAATTAAGAAATGTGTTGTATATGGCAATGTTACCTTTTCATCTTGCAATCTTTTAATTAATTTTAATAGAATTGCTACACTTACCTTATCGTCTAAATGACGTGATTTTATGTATCCACTCTTTGTAATTTGAACGCGTGGATCAAATGAAACGAAGTCTCCTACTTCTATTCCTAACCCACGTACTTCATCTGCTGAAAACACACGCTCATCAATACGAACTTCAATATTTTTCTCATCGCGCTTCGCTTCCCCTGCATCTTTGTACACATGGACAGAAGTTTGATGCATTAAAATTGTACCTGTATACGTCTTACCGCTTGACGTTTCAATTTCGCAATATTCTCCTTCTACAGAGTTCCAGCGAAATCCACCAATCATAGATAGACTAAGACGGCCATCAGGCTTAATTTCTTTCACCATTGCCCCTAACGTATCAACGTGTGCAGTTAATAAACGATGCTGCTCATCATTCTTCCCTTTAACCGTTAAAATAAGAGCGCCTTTATTATTACGCTTCGTCTCTATATTCCACTCACTTACATAGTTTTCAATAAAATTAATAATTTTCGCCGTATTTCCAGATGGACTCGGAATAGAGACAAGCTCTTTAATTAATTCCATCGTTTCTTTCGCATGATGTGCCACTGTCGTTTCCCCCTCGCTTTTTCTACTATTTAGTATACAGAAATTACTATAAAACCTCTACTAATATAGTTTAATTTTCTAAATTGTAATAAAATTCACTTTACCCTAATCTTAATGACAAAAAAGCACAGCGCTACTCAGTAAGCTGTGCTTTTTCTATAAAACTACTCTTCCGAAACGTCCATCAAATAAATCCCTCTTGTAAACCCGCCGCGCTCTTCTTCTTTCTGCTTACGAATACGCTCAACATCTTCAATTGTTGCACCTTCTGCGCGAGCTAATGAAACAATAACTTCAAGTGCATCTGCAAGTGAATCTAGCGCATGTTCACGATCTTTCATCGAAGCAAATTCACGAATTTCTTCTGTACCAATTTTCGCTAACGCTTGTATGTAAGCTTGTCCTGTTAATTTTTGTGCTGTATATGTTTTTCCAGACATTAAAATTTTCTCCGGGACACGATCTCTTACTAACCTGTTATAAGTTGACATCACTTACCTCCTATTTTTAAAAACACCCGAGCTCTGCTTTATAGAAAAACCACTCTTTTTTCACATCCCGTTCTTTCTTCACTTCACCAGAGAAAGCAACAGTTGGATGTCCTTCAAAGAATAATGCAGTCCGTACCGTAAGAGATGGTGTACTATGCAAAGCATAATATTTGAGACTCCCACGACTAAAGTCGCAAGCCCGAATTCTTACGGAATTACGGGTGGGATTCTTGAATGACTAAGCGTTCGCAGTCCATTTCTGTTTTGAACAGCCTTCAAGATGAGAGCATCTCATTGCCCCTCCTAAACCAGACCATATAGGTGCTTAGGCTGATTGACTGTTACCATCAATCACAGTTGCATAGCGAATATTCATCGCCCCAACGATATCACGGTGTGTCTCAAACCCACATGGACACTTGTACTTTCTGTCTTGTGCCCTGTTCTTTTCAGCGCATTTCGGACAGCTTTGGCTTGTATAAGCAGGATTTACATATTCAACCTGAATATCAGCTAATATCGCTTTATATTCAATAAATTTTGACAAACGATAGAATGACCAAGTGTGTAGGTTTTTTTCGTTTTTACGGCTTGTTCTTGCCGTCTGTCTTATATTCGTTAATTGTTCTAATCGAATGACAGAAATATGATTTGCAATCGCAAAATTAATGATTTCACGACTTATTTTGTGATCTTTATCTTGCATCCATCTTTGCTCTTTATCATCCATTCGCCGAATGGCATTTACTTTTTTGTCTTTTCCTAACTTTTTACGAACACTACGAAACTTACGCTTCCTATATTTGTTTTTCCTACCATTTCCAAAGAAACGAACCTTATCATCATCAGTGATTGCTACCGCGGGGACTTTGAGACCTAAGTCTACTCCTAAAATCTTCATCCCTGCCTTTTCATTTGTTGGAAGCGTGACAGATATTTGGGCCATCCATTTATTCGATTTCTTTGTGATACGAAGTGTACCTAATTTATATTTTAACAAATTCAAATTGCGATTGTTTTTATCGATTAATAAAGCGTGGACTTTCCATTTACCTTAAACGGGATTGAAATATGAGTGGCGTCAAATGAATAATTTTGATTGTTCCATATACAAACAGGCCTCTTTAAAATCGGAATGATTTTATAATGGCTTTTCTTTATTTTTGTAGCAAACAAACTTTTCGCGTCTTTGATTGCTTGATTCTTCACCGCACTTGGGATATTTGCTTCAATATTTTTCGTGCTTTTTTTCGTACTTTCTTTTGCTTCAACCATTTCTGATACAAGTGTATTTATGACTTTGATATATTCCTGACTACTTTGTTCTAATAAACGGATTTGTTCTTTTGTTGGGATCAATTTCACTTTCACTGTTAGGGTCTGTGACATACGTTTCATCCCCTTGGTGTTTAATTTTCAACATCTTTCATTTGATACATTTCTAGCAATAGAAACAAAATAAGAACGTGTCCATAAACTTTGCAACTATATGAGACGAGGCGATTTTTCTCTCAAACACTTTGAAACGTACTTCTATCATCATTGATTCTAGTTACAATTTATCATTTATTTTCAAAAAATCACAATAAAAAGCCCCGAAGAAACTACTTATACTTTGGATACTTAAAGTACCACGAACCTTGCGATTTTTAGTGGCACTCCGTGTCCAACCTCACTTTCATCCCATGCCTAAAGGCGATGGGCTTTCTCGTTCCGGAAGGGCTGTAAGTAAAATAATAGAGACAACACCGACCATTTTCTTCATTTATTACTCCTTAAAAAAAGCGCTAACACAATTATACTAAAATGTGTTAGCACTTTCTTCCCTTTATTCCCCTTTAAATGCTGGTAAACGTTTTTCTAGAAAAGCAGCAATACCTTCTTTATGGTCCGCTGTTTGTCTCATCGCATATTGACCACGCTTTTCGAGCTGAAGCGTTTGTTCTAAATTAGAACGATTTACTTCACATAAAATTTGTTTCGTTTGAATCATCGCCTTGATTGGTTTTTGTAACCATTCATTAATTTTTTGCTTCACAGCCGTTTGGAAATCCTCACCGATTACTTCATCAATTAAACCTATATCTAACGCTTCTGTCGCTGATAATTTTTTCCCTTCCCAAATGATTTTCTTCGTCATATTTTCACCGACGCGCTTTTGAAGGAAGAAATGGCCGCCACCATCTGGAATTAAAGCGATTCCAATAAAGTTCATCGCAATAACTGATGATATATCTGCCATGACATAATCAGCTGTTAATGCAATACTTAATCCAAGTCCAGCAGTCGGCCCGTGAATTGCACTAATAACAAGCTTCGGCATCGTATATAACGTCACAACGATTTCAGAAATTGTATTCATGATGCCTTCAAACTTACTTTCATCATTACTTGAAAGCATGGATTTAATATCTCCACCCGCAGAAAAACCACGGCCACTTCCGCATAAAACAACAACGTGAACAGAACTTTCCGCCACTTCTTTCAACTTTTGTAATAACTCTTTTAACGTTGGTTCATCTAATGCATTTAAAACCTCTGGACGATTGACCATAACCGTTGCTACGCGCCCTTCATATTTCACAACAACAGATTCTGTTTTACTTGTTACTTCCATTATATATACCCCTCTTTTCCACATAAAGATTATACTTATATAATTATAGAAAGCATATTAAAAATCCTTCTTTTTTCTTAATTTTCTGTCTAATTTTCTCGTAATTTGTATATATCTCCGTATAAAACATACAATTTCGTTAAAAAATATAGAAATTAAAGTCGGTTTATCAATGCTTTTCATCTATTTACCATTACAATGAAATGGTGTATTCTTAAGTTTGATGCAAAAAAACAAATATTGAAATTCATTCGCCTTATTATGTAAATAAGGCTTTTATCCCCATCTCTTGGGTATTGAACTAAAGGAATGAAGACATGGAGGAATATATGGTTAATAAGTTGAAACAAACGGATAACTACTTCCCGCATTTCCTATTGCTATTCATTGTGTTTCAACCAATTTTAGATTTATTAACGTCTTTTTCAATCTATGTATTACACATGAGCGCAACAGTTGGAATCGTAGTCCGTTTCGCCTTTATGCTTCTTGCATTAGGTTATCTACTTCTTCATAGAGAACAACCTGGAGCGAAAAAGTACATTCTCTATTTATGCCTACTCGGGATCGTACTAGCAATTGGTCTTGCAAATAATATGATGATTAAATCTCCAGTTTCATTTGGCGAAGAAGTGAAATTTATTTTAAAGAGCATATATCCAATTGTGCTACTGTTTGGATATATTATCGTCTTTAAAGAGTTGAAAAATAAAGAATATACGTTGCATAAAATCATTACATATTTCTTATATACAACTTTAATTTTAAGCATCACACTGATTGTTGCAATGCAAACTGGTACAGATTTCCCAAGCTACCCTCACTCAAAGATTGGCTCAAGAGGTTGGTTCTTTGCTGGAAATGATTTAAGTTCTATTTTTGCAATTATGTTCCCAATCGTAGTGCTCTATTCGATTCATAAAACAACTTCTTTCTCGAAAATCTATTACTGGATTCCAACAATACTTGCGATGTATGCAAGTATTATGGTCGGAACGAAAGTAGGATATGGTGCAATTGTTCTAACGCTTGGCGTGGCACTGTTATTCTCATTCATTGAATATATGATTCATCGCAAAAAAGAAGGAAAAGGATTCACATATCTCGTAAATACAGTTGTTGCCGCTATTGTACTAGGAGGTTTAATTGTACTTACACCACATACTCCTATCGCAAAAAATATGGGCATCCACATGCAAATGTACGAATACAAAAAATCAGTACAAGAAGAAAAGGATAGAAAAGAAGGAAAAGTAATTAAAGAAGACCCGGGCGAAGCAAAAAAACATGCAAAAGGTGAGCTAACAGACTCTGAGGTCAAAAGTTTAATTTACAGTGATCGCGATAAGTTTTTAAAAGTATACAAACAATACTATAAAGACGCACCACTATCACAAAAATTATTCGGAATGGGCTATGCTGGTAACTATACGGTTAAAATTAAATTAATCGAAATGGACTTCCACGATCTATTCTTTGCATTCGGAATCGTCGGTTTCCTTATTTACTTAATACCACTTCTATACTTCGGTATTAAATTATTCATTCGCTTCCTAACAAACTTCAAGAAAATATTAACTGTGAAATATATGCTATTAGCTAGCACCGTTGTACTATCACTCGGAATCGGCTTTATGTCCGGCCACGTATTAACAGCACCGTCCGTTAGTATTTTCTTCGTCGTTATACTCGCTTACTTAATTGTTGATTTTGAAATTGAATAATAAAAAAGAAGGTGCTCCAAAAAGTCAGTTATGCTGGCTTTTGGAGCACCTTTTTTTAAAATACATCTAGATAATCAGTTTTTCTCTTTTATATTTAATTAGTGTTTTACATATTCTAAACTTTCTTTTGCGATATACGCTTCAGTTACAGTAGGATTATCTGAAATAACTTTAACCCATGCCTTTCCATTTATTATTTCTTCACCAGTAACTGTGACAACTGCATTTGTATTTAAACGATACAGTCGCTCATTTGATATACTAGGATTCTTTTTCACTTCCACATTATTCATCACACGTGCAAGTTTATACTTGTTGTATTCTTTTTTACCTAAATAAGAATCAAAACGATTCATATGCCCAGCTACTTTTTTACCCCAGTTCGCATCAGATGCATATTTCGCATTTAAACCAGCAGCTTTATCACCTGTATATGTTGCTGTATAACGCCAATGTCCTGGATTTAAATATCCTTCATTCATGTATACTTTTGCTGCATGTTCAATACAATCTTCTTTTGAATTAAATGCTTCTCCATTACCATATGGACTATCGTCTGTTGCTTTTAAACCAAATAAATTATTTTTGTCTTTTGCAAGAGCGCTTGTTCCATAGTAACTCTCATGAATTGCTAATGAATATAAGAATAATGCATTTACATTATACTTACTTTCTACTTCTTTAAATTTCTTTCCTAAACCAATTAATGGAGAGTCTGGCTTAATCGATTTCACATAACTATCTAGTTGTTCAGCTGTATAATCTGTTTTCGAACGTAATGATAAATAATTGAAATATTGATAGAAAGTTTCGTCTCCAAATGTCTTTCCATCTACACTATACATTTGCTGTCCTTGCTTCATGAAAGAAGGTGCCACACCATATCTAAATTCTGTATATCCAGGTGAACTTGTATTATATGTATAATATTTATGGTATAAATATCCATCTGATTTCACATAATAAGATGACTGTTTCATTTCATTTGTAGGAATTAAATTGATTTCATTCTTCTTCACATAACCCGTTAAATCAGAAAGTTGAACTTTCACACGATCTTCGCCAACTTCTAACACTTTCAATTCTGTTCCATACTGAATATACGTATATACTGCTGACAATTTCTCATCATAAATATTAATGATGTTTTGCCCAGTTATTCGCTTCGCACTTGCAAATCCATCTTTAATCCATAAGAATTCATTTTCATACTTCACTGCATTAATACCTTTATTTTGCGCAGCTGTAACCGCTTCTTTATACGTACTATAGCGCTCTAGTTCTTGCTCTGTCCCATTTTCTCTTACATTTGTCACGACATATTTCTTTGTTTCTACAAGATTACTATTCCCATTTTTTTCAATCGTCTGAAGCATTCGATCCAACATTGCTGAAGCCATACCTCTTGTAGCTGATAAATGTGGTCTAAATGTATTATCTTCTGGATATCCTTTAATAATTTGAGTAGCCACCATAACTTGTACATGCTCTTTATAGTTAATACTATCTTTATCAGTAAAGGTAAGCGGACTTACAGCTATTTTAATATTTTTATAGTCTAATGCTCGCTTTACCATTATCGCCATTTCTTCACGTGTAATCACATCATTTGGCGAAAACGTCTCGTTAGTACGTCCATTAATAATTTTCGCTCCATATGCTCTACTTACACCATCATATAAACCGTAAGTCTTCGGCACATCCTCGAAATTCGAATCCGCTTTCGGTAAATCTAAAGCCCTTGCTATTAATGTAGCAAACTCTGCCCTCGTTACTTGTTTATCAGGTGCATATAGATTCTCTCCATACCCCATCAAAATTCCTTTAGTAATGAGCGAACGCATATTAGTCTCAAACATATGTCCTGTAATATCATCATTTGCCGCATAGCTTGAAATAGGAGTTAAAAGTAATGATCCCGTTAATGCCACTGCTGTTATACCTTTTGAAAAAGTCTTCACGGTTGTCCTCCTCGTAATCTACGAATTTATTATTCCAAAACTGATTATATACTAATTATATCGGAATAATAAACAAAAATTAATATAAAACATTATTTATTTTTTATTATATTAAGATATTTCAAACCTATATTGAATCCTTTATGATTTCATATTCAATTCTATTCCTATAGAAATAACTACGTAGGATAGCTCTGTTGTACTTAAATCACTGCAAATATTAACACTATTATTTTTTATAAATTGCTACGTAAAGAAAAACAATACAAAAAACACTCTATTTTTTTAATAGAGTGTTTTTTTCTATATGATGAACGAGTTTCTTTGTTGCCTGTTCGCCTTGCAACTGAAGCTCATCTATTGTCCGGTGTAAAGCTTGCTGTATATTGTCTTGCTGCGTCATTTGCTTTTTCGCAATCTTATATAAATCTTCGGCACTCCAGTCTCCATCTACACTTCCTATAACTGGTTGCTTCACTTGTCGTGAGAACGAATCAATTTTTGGATCGTATGAAATTCCGACCATTGGCGTTTTCGCTACGACAGAAAAAATAAGAGCGTGAAGACGCATGCCTATTAAAAGTGAACACTCTGATAAAATAGATATTTTCTCATCAATATCCATTTTATCTGGAAGCATATAAATCTCTTCATCCATTAAATCCGCTACTTCACGCGAAGCATCTTGATCAAATGGACTGTGCATCGGGACAAATAAAATTTGGTACCCTTCTTGCTTCAATTTTTTCAGTGCAATAGCTAACTTTTTTATATAATCTTCATTTGCACCCCAATAACGTACACTAACCGCAATTATTTTCCCGTGTAGCGAATGCTTTTGTAACCAATCTGATTGTTTCTCTCTTTTCCATGTTAAAACTGGATCTGGAACGAGTTCAATATCCTTTTTCACTCCAAGTTCTTTTAAATAGAAAAAAGAATCCTCATCTCGCACAGATATGTAAGCTGCTTTCGACAACTGCCATTTTACTAATAAACGATTATGTCTTTTCCTAATCGGTCCTATTCCTTGTGAATAAATATAATAGGGCTTTTTTAATAACCGTGCAAATCCCAGAATACCTGTATAATATAAAATGCTCTTCATACTCGTTTGATCTTGAAGGAGGCTTCCTCCACCGCTAATAAGTCCGTCACTTTTTTTTATCACGTCATAAACCGCCTTTATGTCCCAGCGATCTACAGCTTCTACATCGTACATTTCCCTTGTATAGTCAGGATCATTTGACATCACAACGAGTTGAATATTCGGAATTTCTTTTTTTAACGATTTGATAATCGATTGTAGAATAGCTTCGTCTCCAATGTTATGAAAACCATAATATCCTGATAAAACTAACTGCACTCTTAATCTCCTCCAACATTTGGCAACCAATTTTTCACCCATCATAAATTGGCGCCAATTCCTTACCTAAAAAACGAAATACTTTAAAATGTATCCTCTTAATAAGCCCATAATTTCGTAGTTATATATTTATTTTTTCAAAAATGGTATTTGTTTTTTTGATATCCAGTTTAATTTCAAAGCACATGCCCCATACAAAATTATCGTAATAGTAAGTGCTACACCACTATAAAATAGCGTAATTATTCTTGACGATGTAACCTCTATAATAGTAGATAGTTCATACAATCCTAATCCAAAAATACAAGCTATTCCTATTACAGCAAAAAATCTTCCTATATGAATAGGATAGGAAAGAGATTTTCGAATACACAGATGATTTACGATGCAGATTAACATATATATAATCAATGTGCTATAAGCCGCCCCATCGATGCCAAACTTTCTCACTAATACGATGTTTAACAATACTTTCACAGAGCTTGCTCCAATAACAATCCATGCAGCTTGTGCAGAGCGGTTAATCCCTTGTAAAATCCCTATTGATAATACCATAACCGATGTAAAATACGAACTACCAATTATAACCGCTAACATACCGCTTCCTTTTGCATCTGTGAACAATCCCTCATTTAATGGTACTGTTAATGCCATTAACCATATTGTTAATGGCGCTGTCAAAACATGCACTAGTCTGTTTGTATTTTGAACTGTTATTTTCGCTAAATTTATATCTCTTTTTGCTAATGCAGACGTTAATAGCGGTATTAACGGAAATACAATTGCACTTGCGAAAACAACAATTAATTGCGTGAATGCAAAGCCACGGCTATATATTCCAAATTGCGCTTGAATCTCTGTCGATGATCCTTGTAACACATGTGGCACTGTAAGAGAGTCTACTAAGTTTAAAAGTGGCATTGATAAAGCCCCTATAGCAATTGGAATCGATACCTGTAGTATCCTTTTCCCGTCTTCTCTTAAATCTCGAAGCGAATACGAGCTGTCCTTATAATAGTATGGGCTTTTATTATACTTCATACGCAAATATATAAGTGAACCAATTACTCCGAGAAAAGATCCAACCATTGCACCACTAGTAATAACCGCACTACTCTTATTCCAATATACTAGTATATAAGCGATTATTAACATAAATAATACTCGCACAAATTGCTCAATTACTTGTGATATCCCCGTCGGTTTCATATCACCGAACCCTTGAAAATAACCACGATAAACCGCCATATATGGTGCAACAAGTAGCGCCAATGAAGTAACAAGTAACGGCACCCTTGTTTCTTGTCCACCAAGCATATTTGCAATTTCAGTAGAAAATAATATAATCACGAAACATCCGAAGGCTCCAAATGCCACTCCTATAATCGATGCCGATTTAAATAATTTCGCAATTCCTTTTTGATTATTTTTTTCATTCAACTCCGCAATCAATTTCGAAATCGCTAGCGGAACACCAGCTACTGATAATGTAAGAGCAATCATATATACAGGAAAAACAAGACGAAAAATACCAAGCACTTCATCTCCTGCAATATTTTGCAATGGAATTTGAAAGAAACTCCCAAACAATTTCGACAAAAAAGTTGTAATTGTTAAAATTGCTGCACCTTTTACAAACTTCTTATTCATGTTCCTTCTCTTTTCTTTTATCATTCTTAACCAAGAAGACTCCTTCCTTAATTTGTATGTAAGTGTAAAACACAAATTGAGGAAGATGAATCGGCTTTTTGTATAGAAAAACATATGTTTTTTTGTACAAATTTCTCATTGAAAACTGAAGATATGAGGTTGTAGCGGGTATACAATGTAAAATCTTCAACGTAAAATTCTGGACCTAGCGAAAACCAAGCCATTCAGGTACGTATGGATCCAATCAGTGTACAATTTTTTGCACTGTAGGAAATACGGATAAAGCCTACTAAAATAACTAGCGGGGCGTTCAAGCATATATTCTCAAACAAATTGTTATGAACTATAGAGACTTCCTTTTCTCTCATTAAATTATCATAACAAATTTCTTATATGTTGAATACTTTCTTTTTTTAGAGAAAAGAAGGATGTTACAAACATATACAAATAATAATAACCTTCACACTCTATAATACAATTCATGTGAAGGTTATTATTATATTGCTTCAGCTTTCAAAAAGTGTAATTTCTCTTTTTGCTCATCATTCGCCATCATTACTATCGTCTTTTCAACATGCGGATGTACATGTTCAAGTGTCACACCCGCTCCTACTTTATTCGATTGCTCAACAAAGTTTAATAACGCCATAGCTCCTGATACATCCATATAACGTACATCTTTCATACGCAAAATAACTGGTGACTTCACATTTTGTAAAGAAGCAAAAATACGATCTACTGATAGAAATGAAAGTGGTCCCTGAATCGTATACGTCGCTTCTTTTTCTTTTATAATAGAAGCTTTACGTTCTTTACATTTCACCATGTATATAATGAAGGAAAGAATAATGCCAAACGCAACAGCAACCATTAAATCGAATTTCACTGTCACAAACATCGTCACGAACATAACAATCACATCGCCTCTCGGTGCTACATGTGCTTTTCTCATGCTTTCCCAATCAAACATCCCGATGCCAGTTAAAATTAAAATGCCTGATAATACAGCAAGCGGAATATATTGTACCACTGAACCGAGTCCCATAATGAAAATGAATAAGATGACGCTATGCATACAAGCTGAAAGTGCCGTCTTCCCCCCGCTTCTTATATTGACGATGGATCTAACAGTTGCACCTGCTCCTGCTAATCCTCCGAACAAACCACTCGCAACATTACCAATACCTTGTCCGATTAACTCTTTATTACTTTTATGACGTGTCCCTGTCACATTATCCATTACGACAGACGTTAATAATGAGTCAATTGATCCTAGTAAAGCAATACTAAGTGCTGGTAATACAAGTGCTAACATGCCATTTGCGTCTAAATTCGGTACGTGAAGCGATGGCATCGCCTCTGGAATTGCACCAATCTTTTCAATCATCTTATTTAAAGAAAGAGTTCCTACAACTGGTAAGTTTACCGTAATTCCTTGTAGCATAGAAGAAAATAACGGCAACGTTACTGTAACACCTACTAATGCTACTAAACTTGATGGAATGGCCTTAATCCATTTTCCAGAAACAATCATTACAATGATCGTTAATAACACAAGTAGAAAGCTATTTTGTACGTGCTTCATTTCACCTAAAATAATGATCAGTGCAATTCCGTTCATAAATCCTGAAACAACAGGATACGGAATGTAACGAACGTAAGAGCCGAGCTTACATACACCAAATAAGATTTGAAATAACCCTGCCATCATAAATGCAATAAAACTTGCTTCTAATCCGTGAGTTGCAATAACGCCTGTTGCAATAACTGTAATCGGCCCAGTAGGACCCGTTACTTGCCCCGGTGTACCGCCAAATAACGCCGCAAACAAACCTGCAAAAATCGCGCCATACAATCCGACCAATGCTCCCTCAGACGTTCCCGTTGCGGCAATACCAAATGCAATTGCTAGCGGCAAAGCAACAATCGCAACAGTAAACCCTGCTAAACATTCCTTTGCTATTTTTTGAAACATATAAACAACCACCTTTGTATAAAGTCCACGTTCCATTGTACATCTAAAACAAATCATTCGTTAGCGTATTTATAAAAAACTCTTTACAGTCTCGTGAAGTAAACGTCTACATTGATAAATAGCCTTCCCAAATCAAACTAAAAAACAGCAATATGACGAATCTACCTTTGGAAACAAACTTGACTATGCTATAATGAACAAATTAAATCTTTTACTATATACTTGGAGGCACTATGCTAACTTTTGAAGAAAAATTATCAATTATTGAATCTTTCCCGGAATTAGAAAGAAAGAACGTATCATTAAAACGCGTAAACTTTCACTTTGAAGAAAGTCGTTTAGATAAAAAGAACGTTGTATATCATTTACACCCAAATGGAAACGGATTTGTATATGCAAACTTCATTAAAGGTTATAAAACAGATGATAAAGGTATGATTAACATCCGTGAGTTTTCAGAAGAAGAACTGCGTTCATTAATTGAAAAAGTAATTGAACGTCTATCACAGGAGCAAGAGGCAATTGTAGCACCAATGGAACCTGCTGCAGAAGAAGAATGGAAGAACGAAGACGGTCATATCCTAACTCTTATTCAAGAGGATGATATGTGGAACGTTTACGCTGGCGTAAACTTAGACGGTACATTCAACTCTTATCCAGAAGCTGCGGAATACCTTGATGAAGAAGGTTTCTCACGTAAATAATATGTTTCTTACTACTAATAAAGGCCGTCCCAAAGTTTTTTGGGACGGCCTTTATTAATAGGTAGACTATCATTGTCGTATTTTATAGTTAAGTCGACTTAATTTCATGCACTGTTGCAATTTTACCCAATAATAACATAACTCCCCTCCATAAAATTATGGAATCAAAACTTCTTATTTTCACTATCCCCTATAAAAATTTGAATTTGACAACTATAAGACTCCGTATTAAAAAAATCATTAACTAACTCTACTTCAATAAAACTCTCCACTTCTATATCGTTTTCTTTTGTATATTTAATCATAGTATTTCTACGTTCTTCTTCATTTTCTTTACTATACGCTAATGTTACATATTTCCCGCCCGGTAATACTTTTATATTTGGCATCTCTTCCATATGGACATGATCTTGCACCTTATTAAAAACATACTTTGGCTCTACATCCCAATTTTCATTGACATTGTATAGAATACCCATTTCCATTGACATCTTATCTTCATACTCTTGAATGATTTTCTCTAAATTAGAATAATACAGTAACTCTTGTAAACTCCCCACTTCTTTGCATGGCGCTACAATCACATTCCGCTTTTCAAAGAACTGAATACACACTTCATCACTTTTTAATATTTCCTGTGAACTCCCTACTTTCTCATTTAACCCATCAATCGTTTCAATTACCTCTTTCATTTTCTTTATATGTTCTTCCGCTTCCGCTCTCTTTACTTGTAAGAATTGCAGCAAATTGTCCGTATTGCATTCCTTAAAAATCTCTTGAAGTTCTACTATACTCGTATTCAACTCTCTACAACTTTTTATAATATCAATGTGAATGAATTGATCTATAGAATAATATCTATATCCTGTTGATTCATCAATATGTTTTGGAATAAGAATTCCCATCTTATGATAGTACCTTAATGCCTTTATCGTTATATCCTTTATTTTTGCAACTTCTCCAATAGAAAATAATGTTTTCACCTGAATCTCTTCCTTTTTATTTTTTCGCATGCAACCATTGACTCTCCCCTTAGAGGAGACCTTACTATTTATAATAAGTCATTTACATTAATAAAGGGAGTATACAATATGAACACAGTAAAATATAGAAGTCTTGTTAAGGAAGACTATGAGCCTATAAAACATTTAATTGGTGAGGCATTTGGGTTTAATAAATTCATTACAGATAAAAAATTTTTAAATTCACTATTAAACTTCTACCTACACAGTTGCATTTTAGGAAGTTCCTTTAGTAAGGTAGCTGAAAAAGATAATAAAGTTATCGGTGTCATTTTAGGCGATTCTGAAAAAGATAAAAACCGTTTAAAGAGATTCCATAATACTGTTAGCTTTTCCTTTAACACGCTGAAACTATTCATGACGAATAAAGAGAATAGAGGATTTTTAAAAGCATTTATAAAAGTTCAAAAAACATATAAAGAACTAATTCAAGGAAAAGAAGATCATTTTCAAGGCTGTATACAATTATTCATCGTATCCGAAGAATCTAGAGGTCTTGGAGTTGGGAAATCTTTATTAAATTATTTATTCCAATACATGACAAAAGAAGATGTAACATCTTTATATTTATATACAGACAATGAATGCAACTATGAATTTTATGACAGACAAAACTTCCAACGTATACAAGAAAAAGCAGTTAATTTCGGACCAAAAGAAGAAGATTTCAACATATTTTTGTACCGCTATAACTTTAACTAATAGTAACATTTACACTTCAATGCTCTTTGCTAATTAGCAAAGAGCTATATTAAGTATGATATCACTCGCGAATGGTTGTCAAAAAATCATACTAGCTTAAATCCTCCAGCCAAACTCTTCTACTACTATTGTTTCAGTTCGATTAGCGCGAAAAAGAGGAAGATGTGTAACAACTTCAATGTAAAAAGGAGCGCACAATATGGAATGGATTCACGAATTATTTCAGCAATATGGGTATTATGTAGTACTTGTTGGATTGCTTTTAGAATATATTGCTCTTCCGTTTCCAGGAGAGCCAACATTAGCCTATGCAGGATTTTTATCACATCAAGGTGATTTGAGTTTACCCATTTTAATTATTTTATCCTTTATTGGGACAAGCGTAGGTATGACATTCCAATACTTTTTAGGAAATAAACTTGGCATGCCTTTCATTCAGAAATACGGGAAATATGTATTTTTAACAGAACGGAAAATTAATTTAACGAAAATGTGGTTTGATAAATACGGATATTTTCTAATCTTTATCGCCTTTTTCATTCCAGGCGTTCGCCACTTCACAGGATACTTTGCAGGAATTATCAACTTACCGTTTCGCCGCTTTGCGATGACAATTTATTCAGGCGCCCTATTTTGGGTATCATTCTTCTTAATCAGTGGTTACTGGTTAGGGGAAAACCTAGAAGTTATATTCCTAGTACTTGAACAACACATTTGGAAAATTATCTTCGGTATTATTATCATTACGCTAATCACCCGATTTCGCAAAAAAATAAAGCATGTGATTTTAAAACGTATAAATTAAAACAATAATCATTTCATTTAAATCTTTCATCAATAAGCAGCATCCCACTTAGCTGCGTGCAAAAATAATAAAAAGCGGAGACCCATAGTCTCCGCTTTTTCACATACATTTTGTTTCCGAACTAACTCTCACCATTAATTTTTTTGGCGTCTAAACAATCTCGCTCCCAAAATTAATGCGAACATACCTGCAATAATAGAAGTAGATTCAGTTGATGCTCCTCCTGTTTGAGGAAGTAATTTTGATTGCTTATTATTTTCTTTACTAGATGGTACTTCAGATTTATTTTGTACCTCTTGTTTGCTTTGTACTTCTTGTTTGTTTTGTACCTCTTGTTTGTTTGATACTTCCGGTTTCTCTTTTACCTCTGGTTTCTCTAACACATTCGGTTCTTCTGTTACCTTTGGCTCTTCCGGTTTTTCTTCTGTTAATTCTTCTGTTGTTTCTTCTTTATTTTCTTCTTCGATCGGTTTTACCAAAATCTCCGGCTT
>NZ_JBALMG010000092.1:0-11107 GCF_036963225.1 Bacillus sp. JJ783
GCTTCATATCACGTATAATATCTTCGTATGGTGTATTACTAATACCACTATATTTTTTCATTACTTTTCCATTTTGATCGACTAAGAAAAATGATGTTCCGTGAATAACTTGCCCATTCTCTGGTTTATCTACAAGCGATTGGAAGTTATCTTTTGAAAACTTTGTAATATCCTCTAGTGAATAACCTGTTAATAAGTTCCAGTTACTTGTATCTTCTGTAAACTTTTGAATGAAAGCTTTCAAATTTTCTGGTTTATCAAGGTCAGGATCTACACTAAACGAAACAAACTGAACATCCAATTTCTCTTCCTTAGCCATTTTTTGTAATTTAGCCATATTAGCAGTCATTGGCGGACAAACCGTTTGACAGTTTGTAAACATGAAATCAGCTACCCAGACTTTCCCTTTTAAATCTTTTGTACCAAACGGCTTTCCTTCTTGATTTGTGTATTGGAAAGTTTCCAAATCCCAGTTTAATGGTTTACGTAATTTTGAACCTGAACTGCTACAACCGGCAAGTACAAAGAGACAAAATACAACCATAAGACCAATTAATTTTTGATAACGCTTCATTATTAAACCTCTTTTCTCTATCCTTAATTTATGTAAGTTATGTATATCATAACAAAAGTAAATACTATGAGAAAATTGTTTACTTCATTTGTTCACGAAATCGTACGAATTTACGTATGTTACTTCTTTATTTCAAGCTAATTACTAGACAAAATATATTTTACTACTATTATTTCTCTAACCATTATTTGCGAAACAAAGTTCATTGTTAAATTTGTAAATAAATCTCCCTATTTTTTTACAATTACTTAAACATTAATCCATGTTAAACACTGTATTCCTTAACAACATTTCGGTACAATACAACTACAACGATTTTAAATGAGGTGATGTTCATGGCAAAGCGCTATGAAAATATGGATAATGTAAGTACAAAAAAATCAATTCGCTCCTTCTTACGCTGGCGTAAAGAGAGAAAGCAAAACAAAAAAGACTTTTCTTTCCTAGTAGAACAATCACCTGTTAAACAAAGTAAATTTCTGCTAAATAACTTTGAAAAAACGACTGTCACATGGATTGGTCATTCAACTTTTCTCATTCAAACGAACGGCTTAAATATTTTAACAGATCCAGTATGGGCTAATAAATTAAAGTTAGTTCCACGACTTACTGAGCCTGGGCTCACTATAAAAGAACTACCTAAAATCGATATCGTTCTTATTTCACACGGTCATTACGATCATGTAGACTTTTCATCTCTTCGTCAACTAAGCGATGATACTTTATACCTAGTTCCTATTGGGCTAAAAAAATTATTTACTCGTAAAAAATTCACCAATGTAGAAGAATACAATTGGTGGGAAAGTACAACAATTGATGAAGTCTCTTTTCACTTCGTACCTGCCCAGCACTGGACGAGAAGAACATTATTTGATATGAACACCTCTCACTGGGGAGGATGGATCATTGATAATATGACTTCTTCAGAAACCATTTATTTTTGTGGTGATAGTGGTTATTTCCAAGGATTTAAAGAAATCGGCAAACGTTTTTCAATCGATATTGCACTTATGCCAATTGGTGCCTATGAACCAGAATGGTTTATGAAAGTGTCTCACGTTTCACCAGAAGAAGCTGTGCAAGCCTATCTAGATATAAAAGCTACACATTTCATTCCAATGCACTACGGTACTTTTGCTTTAGCAGATGAAACACCAAGGGAAGCAGTAACACGACTACGAAATAACTGGAATTTACGAATGCTACCGTGGGAACAACTACATGTTCTCTTTTTAGGCCAAACTTTCACTTATAGCCCTATTGTCTCAGATAAAGAACCCGTAAAAATTACAGAAACCTCTCCTGTATAATAGAACTAATTTTTCCGAGTAATTTATCATATACTTTAAAAAATCGAAAAGGGTGTTTCCCATGAAAGATTATTTACAGACTCGCTATATCATTAGCGGAAGCGCCTGTATTGCCCTTCTCATTTCTTACTTCATATACACATAAAAAAGCTACTTGAAAATTCATTTCAAGTAGCTTTTTTATTACTCTGCTAAATACATAAAACCAATTGCTCCTGGTCCTGTATGAGTACTGATAACTGGTGTTGTATAGAAAATCTCTGATTGAGTGAATCCATTCACTTTTTCAACAGCAGCTTTTACACTTTCTGCTAAAGGAATTGCTTTAGCATGTGGAATCGCAACAGCCTTCACCACTTTTCCAGCAGTATCTTCCTCGAATATTTTAGCCAATGTTTTTACAATCTGCCCTTGGCTACGTACTTTCGTTACCGGATTATATACGCCGCCCTCTAAACTTGCGATTGGTTTAATATTAAGTAAAGAACCAATAAGTGCTTTACCTTTACCAATGCGCCCACCTTTTACTAAGTTTTCTAATGTATCTACGATTACGTATAAACGAGTATTTTTTCTCACTTCATCAATACGTTTTAAAATAGCTTCTAATGAGCTTCCTTCTCTTGCCATTTTAGCAGCCTCAATTACTTGATATGCTAATGCATGGCTAATGAATTGAGAGTCAACAACTGTTACTTTCGTATCTGTCATTGATGCAGCACTATTTGCTGTTGCAACTGTGCCACTCATTCCACCTGTCATATGAATGGAAAGTACTTCACTTCCATCTTCCCCTAACTTTTCATACATTTCTACAAATGTACCCATAGCTGGTTGTGATGTTTTTGGTAATTCTCCTGATTTCGCCATTTCTTCAATAAATTCATCTGGTTGTAAATCAACGCGATCTAAGTATGTTTGTCCATTTACAGAAATAGATAATGGTAAAACATGAATATCATACTTCTCAATCACTTCTTGAGTTAAATCTGCCGTTGAATCTGTTACAATTTTAATTTTTTGCATATTATATTCTTCCCTTTCGAATACGCTCTCCCTGTTATTATACTAGCATTCCTGATGCTTTCAACAATTTCGAATAAATTTCACCAAATTAATTATATTTTTATACCTAAAATAAAAAAGACAGAGCCTACCTAACTCTGTCCCTGCTGTGTATTATGCATTCTTTTCAAGAGTATTTGTTTTATATACATTTGAATAATCATTCCACTTCAAACAACTTTGTAAATATTCACGGAAAGAGTACGAGACTCTTGGGTTTTTATGTTTTTGAATTTTTGCAATAAACAATTGAAGACGAGACTGAATTAGAAACGCTAATGGATGCTGTGTTTGTAGGACAGGGATTTCAAATATTTTAATACAATTCCCTGTTGCATGAGTGAAATAAAAACTTTTCGTAATCACAATATCAATCCTCTTTTTCGTTGGATTTTTGAACTTCCTCCACTTTATTCTTTAACACGTTTTTTAGTGTAGGTTTCCTATGAATACTAAAATATCCTTAAACTGCCCCCGTTTAGAAGTTAATACTTCATTTATATCCACCTAATTCGAACCCTGTCCTATATATACTTTAAGACGGGAGTATTATTACCCATATATAGCTTGATAACTTCAGTATAAACTTATAAAAATGAAAAGTTTGTCTAAATTTTGGAGATTCTATAATTTTTTTCTTCTATATATTGTATACAATTATAGCTAGAGTATAACAAATAAAGTCAAACTTTAATCAGTTGGGGGTTTTGTCCACCTCCACTGATTATTAGCCTTCACCAATCGGGCTTTTACGGGTAGTTATCTCCCACCTAACTTCCTCGCATTCGCCGAATTTTGAGGTGGGAGTCTTACTGCCCACAAATAGCGGGATAAATTAAAAAGTGCCTTTATAACGAGGCACTTTTCGACTGTGTTTCTTCTTCTCTTTTCTGTTTTCGTTTACTAACTATCTTTGATAAAGCGATACTAATTTCATAAATACAAATAAGCGGTACCGCTACTAAACTATGTGATAAAAAATCTGGCGGCGATATACACGATGCAATTATAATCAACACGACATAAGCATATCTTCTTATTTTCTGAAGAAATTCTGCCGTCAGAAGACCTATACTCGTTAAAAACATAACAACTACAGGTAATTCAAATATAACAGCAAACGGAACTGTTAAATTTAATACGAAATGAAAATATTTTTCCGTTGTAAACATTGTATTAAACATCTCATTACCAATTGTAGTTAGGAAATGAAATAAAAATGGCATAACGATAAAATAACCGAAAGATAGGCCTGCTATAAATAATATAGACAATACCGGTATATACATTAATGTCATTTTTTGTTCATTGGGATGTAAACCTGGTTTTACAAATAACCAAATTTGTATCGCAGCAAAAGGAATTGTACAAACGATAGCAAATACTGTAGCAATCGAGAAAAAAATCCATAACACATCACTTGGACCGAGAACAGTTAATTTCATTGGTAAATCTTTTACAAGCCAAAAATAAATATCCTTCGTAAAAGTAAATCCAATAATTAAAAATAATACAAAGGATAATACTGTATATATTACTCGTTTGCGAAGCTCAACAATATGTTCTACTACGCTCATTTCCCGATTTTCCATCTCGTTCACCACACTTTATTTATCCATTCCGAGAAAAACTTCATCATATTCTTTTATTTATTTTTTTCCTTCTCTTGAAATGCCTCATCAGTCAATTCTTTTGTTGATTTTTTAAATTCTTTTAACGTTTCCCCTAAAGCTTTCCCAATTTCCGGTAACTTTTTTGGGCCGAATAAAATTAACACTGCTACTAAAATTAAAATTAACCCTGGAAAGCCAATATTTGAAAACATTTCCCCATCCCCTTCATAAGTAGATTCTTGTCCTACTATTCCATAAGTTCATTTTGTCAAAAAATTTTGTAAACGTCAATGTATCCGTTGTCTTTTGTCAAAAAAATTCAAAAATAAAATCAATTATACAAATATCATTTTCTATTCCTTTTGTATATGATATGGTTAAGGAAAATATAACTTATCTCAATACAGTGAAAGGGATTAACATTATGACGCAAAAAATTACAAGAATGACCCAATTTGTAAAAGAAGAAATTGCGAATGCAATTACCCATGGTATCGGTGCCATTTTAAGCATCCCTGCCTTAATCATATTAATTATTCATGCTTCCAAACATGGTACAGCATCTGCTGTTGTTGGTTTTACCGTTTATGGCGTAAGCATGTTCTTGCTATACTTATTTTCTACACTGCTACATAGTATCCATCATCCAAAAGTAGAAAAGTTATTTACCATTTTAGATCACTCCGCCATATATTTATTAATTGCCGGCACGTATACACCATTTCTACTCATTACACTGCGTGGCCCGCTCGGTTGGACTTTACTCGCAATTATTTGGACCCTTGCGATTGGTGGAATTATTTTCAAAATCTTCTTTGTTCGTCGCTTTATTAAAACATCAACATTATGTTATATCATTATGGGTTGGCTCATCATCGTTGCCATTAAACCCCTTTATGAAAATTTAACCGGTCACGGCTTCTCACTACTATTAATAGGCGGCATTTTGTATTCTGTCGGAGCTATATTCTTCCTTTGGGAAAAGCTTCCGTTCAATCATGCCATTTGGCATCTCTTCGTACTAGGCGGTAGTACAATGATGTTTTTCTGCGTACTGTTTTATGTCTTACCCGCAGCATAAAAAAAGTTTCAGCTTGTTTAAGCTGAAACTTTTTTTATTACTTATGTAATTGAGATGCAATAATATCTTTTGTATGCTGGGTTAACTCTTTAGCATCCATACTTGCATATTCTTCAGGTGTAATTGGCTTAGAAATTGTTAACGTTGCATGAGCTGGTTTCATACGATTTCCATTAGCCTCAAACATCTTATATGTACCATCTAAAGTTACTGGTAATATAGATACGCCAGATTTTACAGCAAGGTGAAAACTCCCTGCTTTAAACTCACCGATTTCGCCACCCTTACTTCTCGTTCCCTCTGGAAAAATTACGATAGAATGCCCGTTCTTTAACAGTTCAATTCCATCTTTAATTGCCTTAAGAGATTGACGGCGATCGCTGCGGTCCATAAACACACAATTCATTAGTTCCATCCATGTTGGTACAACCGGAAACTTTTTAATTTCCGCTTTTGAAACGAATCCAATTGGCTTATTTAAGTAACCTAGTAAAACAGGAATATCCATATTACTTTGATGATTACTTACAACTAGCACTGGCTTGTCTTTCGGAACATTTTCAAGTCCCTTTACTTCTACAGTCGATCCAGTTACACCCACCATTTTCTTACCAAACCAGTTTGTGGTTTTATACACAACACTATCTTTTTCTTGCGGTGACATCGCATTTGCTTTTCTTTTTATACGCCACAATCTTGGTGTAATCGCAATTACGATTAAAATTAAATAAAAGATTTTAAAAAACGTTTGAATCATACAGAACCCCCACCTATTATCATTCCGACCTTCATTATACTAGACAAACGAAGGAAAAAGAAGAAAAAATGTCCAAACAACAAGTGTTTGGACATTTTGAAGTTTTCTATATTAGAAACGTTTTGCTAATTCGCGTGCATTTACAATTGCTGCTTCCTTAATGTCTTGCGCTTTTTCAGGATTTGCATTCATTCCTTCAACTGCAATATATTCAGTGTCTGATACACCCATGAATCCTAATACTGCATTTAAGTGATTGCGACCGAAGTCCATAGATGCGTATGCTCCTTCAGAGTAAACGCCGCCTGTAGCTTGAATATGAAGTGCTTTTTTGCCTTCTAGTAAGCCAACTGGACCATTTTCAGTATATTTGAATGTTTTGCCTGCAATTGATAAGTTATCTAAGTATGCTTTCACTACTGCTGGGTAGCTGAAGTTCCACATTGGAGTCACGAATACATAACGGTCTGCATGCATAAATGTTTCTAAGTTATTGTTCATTGCTGCAACTTTTTGTTGCTGATTTTCACTTAAAGTTTCGAATCCTTCGCCTGCTGCAAATTTACCCCAAGCAGCGAATACGTCTGCATCGATTGCTGGTACAGTTGTATTGAATAAATCAATTGTTACAACTTCGTCTTGTGGATGTTCGTTTTTATATGCTTCGATGAAAGCTTCCCCTACTGCCATACTGAAAGAACCTTCTGCTGAATTTGGATTTGCTGTAATAAATAGTACTTTTGTCATTGTATTATCTCCCTTTTTCAAATTTATCTTTAATTTGAGATTTATTATTTTATAGTAAATAACTTACCTTACGTAAGTATAATACAAAAAGTTTTAATGTCTGTCAATAAAAATAGCTACTTTTTTTTCGTAAGTTAATAAGTTATATTATTTCAGTTAGTTTTTGTATATAAATATTAAGGTTTTAATCAAATAAAAAACTACCTCCATATTTCATGGAGATAGTCTTCATCAATTACTACTTTTGAAAAACATGTTTCACTTTTTCAGCCGGAATATTACTTCCACCTCTACCTTTTACATCTTCAATCATCATTGTAATGACCATATCAGGTGAATTTAAATCAAACGCAGCGAACCAACCTAGTTCTTTTCCTTCTGCCTCTTTTGATACTTTTAATTCTGCTGTTCCTGTTTTACCAGCAAGGGTCATACCATCAATTTTCGCAATTTTCCCAGTACCATCTGGATCGTTAATTACTTTTGTTAAAGCCGTTTTCAATATATCTTGAGTTCCTTTAGAAATCACATTTTCTTTCCAGGCCTTTGGTTGTTTATCTGTTTTAATAAGATATGGCGACGGAATCGTTCCATCATTTACAATCGGTGCATACGTTAAAGCTAAATGAAGAGGGGTCATTAAGACTTGTCCTTGTCCATATCCTGTATCTGCCATTTGAATATCATTTTTTATGCCATCACTTGCGATTTTAGAAACCGGGAATCCGTATTCAATTGGTAATTTCTCATCAAATCCGAATTTTTTCGCCTCAGCCATAAATTTATCTTTTCCAATTTTCAAAGCTTCTTGTGCAAAGTAAATATTATCCGAGTATTTCATTGCCTTATCAAAATCAATCGGATTTGCATCTTTTACACGTGTTACGTAATAATTGCCCCAAGAAGAATCTTTCGTCCATTTCAATCCTTCAATTTTCAATTCTTCTTTCGGATCAATTGTTTTTGTTTCAAGTCCAATTGCACCTGTAATTGGCTTAAATACAGAACCCGGAACCGATAATTGTGTAAATCGATTCGTCATCGGTTTTTTCGGGTCATTATTCCAAGTTTCGCGTTGTGCCTTCGATGTCCCTCTCGCAATAAGATTAGGATCGTATGCTGGACTACTTACAAGTGCAATCGTTTCCCCGCTTTTCGGATTAATTGCAGCACTAGATCCAGCCTCTCCTTTCATTTCATTATAAATTTTTTCTTGAGTAGCACTATCAATAGTTAAAGTTACATTTTCCCCATCAACAGCATCTGTTTTCGCTAAATTTTTAATTTCTTTTCCTTGTGCATCTTCCATGAAGACACGGCCACCTTTTTTCCCGCGTAGCTGTTCTTCCAATACTTGCTCTAATCCAGCCTTACCAACTGGTTCATCGGCTTGATAGCCTTTCTTTTGAAGCGTTTTTAAATCTTCAGCATTTACTTTTCCGATATAACCAGTAAGATGCGCTGCTGCTTCCCCTAACGGATATGTACGAACATTTACAGGTTTTGTTGCAACACCTGGTAAATCGATGTACGTATTTTGCGTTGCCCCCTCAGGCAAAATTCCAATTGGTACGAGATACCCTGGTTTTACCCATTTCGCAGCTAGTTTTTGATCAATCTCTTCTACAGACATATTTAACAACTTCGCTACCGTTTCTTTCGTTTGCGGAGCAGCATCCCCTAACTTTTCAGGAATCATTCCGATTTCAGAAGCTTTACCATTCGTCGCAAGACCTTTTCCATTACGATCGTAAACTTCACCACGTTTTGGTTGTGTTGTCTGCATACGCACTTTACTATCTTTTGTCATGCCAGGGAAAATGAAATCAGGAGTCCAATCTATTTTCCAAGACTCTTTATCCCCATCTTTTTCTTTCACCATTTTTGCTTCATGGCCAAAAGTGATTTTACCACCAACTGTATCCATGCTTACTTTAAAAGGAACAGGGCCTTCATCTTTTTTATCTTCTTTTACTTCCCCTGTTTCTACCTTTAAGTCTTTCACTTCAATACCAGAATAAATCTTTTCATATTTCTCAGTAAACTCTTTCTGTGAAATATCTTTTTTTGCATTTTCTGATAATTGATCATACATATCTGCAAATTTTTGTTTATTCCATGCTTTTACATATGTATCAAACGCTTCTTGTGGTTTTTCTTCTTTGCCGCATCCGACTAGCATTAATGCAAAGCAAAGAAAAAGAATCCCCCATATTTTTCTCAACCGATTCTCCTCCTTTTATTACATAGCGTACTTCTAAAGATTTATAGCATTCTATACATGCTAACTCTCATTATAGCACTATCGAATCCCCTCTATAAAGATACATTTAATAATATAAATAAAAAGATTGATGTGAATGCTCACATCAATCTTTTTTTATTGTTGCTTTTCATAAATATGATAATAGTACGTGTACGGATTTTTTTCATCCGTTAAGCCCTTCTCCACAAAAACTTCTTTCCAATCAGTCATATCTATTTCCGGGAAGAATGTATCTCCATCAAACGCATGATGAATCTTTGTTATATACAATTTCTCCACATACGGTAAGAATAAATCATAAATTTGCGCTCCTCCAAAAATAAAGATTTCTTCTTCATCTTTGCATAGCTCAAACACTTCTTCCGCAGAATGAGCAACTTCACAACCTTCAACATGATACTCTCCATTGCGAGTTACGATAATATTACGTCTTCCTGGCAGTGGTCTACCAATCGCTTCGTAGTTCTTTCTTCCCATAATAAGCGGGTGACCCATTGTCGTTTTCTTCACATACTGTAATTCACTTGGCAAATGCCAAGGTAATTTATTATCTTTACCAATTACTCTATTTTCGTCCATTGCGACCATAAATGAAATAATCATCTTTTCATCTCCTCTACAATTACACTGCAACTGGTGCTTTAATTGCTGGATGTGGATCATATCCTTCAATAGTTAAATCGTCCATTTCAAAATCAAACACAGATTTCACATCTGGATTTAATGTAAGTTTAGGGAACGGACGTGGTTCACGTGCCAACTGCTTTTCTATTTGTTCAAAATGATTTGTATAAATATGTGCATCACCAATTGTATGAACAAACTCTCCTACTTCGAGACCACATTCATGTGCAATTAAATGTGTTAAAAGTGAATAGCTTGCAATGTTAAATGGAATGCCAAGGAAAATATCACCGCTTCTTTGATATAACTGACAAGAAAGCTTTCCATCTGCTACATAAAACTGGAATAGCGTATGACAAGGCGGTAAAGCCATACTTGGTACATCTTCAGGATTCCAAGCAGAAACAATTAGACGGCGTGAATCTGGTGTTTTCTTAATCATTTCAATTACATCTTTTAATTGATCAAGTGTCTCACCGGCTGTCGTCTTCCAAGCACGCCACTGCTTTCCGTATACGTCTCCTAAATAACCATATTTATTCGAAAAATCATCATCTTCTAGAACATTCTTTTTAAACAATTCCATTTGCTCATCGTATTGCTTCTTAAATTCCTCATCTTGTTGAGAGCGAAGACCGAAATCTGTCATATCAGGACCATTATACTCGTCACTTTCTACCCAGCTCTTAAACGCCCATTCATTCCAAATATTATTATTATGTTGTAATAAATAACGAATATTTGTATCACCTTTCATAAACCAAAGTAGTTCACTTGCTACAAGGCGAAATGGGACTCTCTTTGTCGTTAATAAAGGAAATCCTTTACTTAGATCGAAACGCATTTGATATCCAAATACAGATACAGTACCTGTCCCTGTACGATCTTCTTTCTTCGTACCGTGCTCCATTACATGACGGCATAAATTTAAGTATTCATATTCAGCATGTTTCATATGTAAGAAAACCTTCTTTCAATCTTATATGAGATTTATCATAACATGAAAAACAGCGAATTTAATAATCCAAATTAATAAAAATTCTTTCAATATTTCTTACAAAATTATTAAC
>NZ_JBALMG010000092.1:11121-23836 GCF_036963225.1 Bacillus sp. JJ783
ACTTTTCTATTACAGAAAGTATAGTGCGGAACATAAAATTTATATTTGGAGGTTGGAAGCATGTCTAAAATCAAAACTCCTGTTTTAAGTACGTTACAACATCAGGTTGAAGAGATGATGAAAGCTTTACACGTTCCTGGCGCTGCTATAGCGGTTATAAAAGATGGGGAGGTCATTATTTCAGAAGGTTTCGGCTATCGTAACATAGAGAAAAAAGAGGCTGTTACTCCGCAGACACGATTCGCCATCGGTTCTGCGACGAAAGCATTCGGTACACTTTCATTAAGCTTATTAGCACAGCAAAAAAAGTTTAATTGGGATACTCCTGTCCAAACTTACGTACCTAACTTCTCTTTATCCGATATGCTCGCTAACTCGCAATTTACAGGACGAGATTTAGCTTCTCATCGTACTGGGGTAAGTCGTCACGATGCTCTTTGGTACAGTTCTTCCTTAACTCGAAAAGATCTTGTTAAAAAAATAAAACATTTATCACTTGATGCACCGTTCCGCACAGCATTTCTTTATAACAACTTAATGTATGCGACAATTAGTTATATTGTGGAAAACATTACGAATCAAACGTGGGAGCAATACGTTACAGAACATATTTTAGACCCTTTAAATATGAGACATACAAACTTCTCTGTTACAGACTCACAAAATACAGATGATTACGCATTACCTTACACTGAAGATAATGGTGAAATGAAAGAAATTCCATTCCGAAATATCGATACAGTTGGAGCGGCTGGATGTATTAACTCTACCATTGAAGATATGGCAAAATGGGTTCTGCTTCATTTAAACGAAGGAAAAACAGAAAATCATGATTTGATTTCTACTGAACTACTCCAAGAAATGTATACACCGCATACTCCAATACCGGATCAGCCAATGTTATCAACGAGTGAATCACCATTAAATAGCTACGGACTCGGTTGGTTTATTAGTGCTTACCGCGGTTATAAAATGATTCATCACGGCGGTAATATTGATGGGTTTTCTGCACTTGCGTCATTTATGCCAAACGAAAATATCGGTATTATCGTACTAACAAATTCCGGACAAACTTTACTCCCTACTTATATTACAAAACATATTTACGACGAACTCCTCGGACTAGAATATATCGACTGGCATGAACGTGCTGTAGAAGATAGCGAAAAAATGAAAGAGATGATGAAAGAGGCAACTGAATCACTTCCTGAAGCAATAAATGGGACTATCCCTTCTCATACATTAGATGACTACACTGGAACTTTTGAGCATCCTGCTTATGGGGCACTGAAAGTATACAAACAAGATGATTTCTTACATGTACAATTCATGGATACGGAAATTAAACTACAGCACCATCATTACGACATCTTCTCAGCATCAATTAGTTTGTTCCAAATGAAAATGGGGCTTTTATTCGCTTATGATATGAATGTAAATGGTGAATTCCCGGCTCTTCAATTACACGTACCTGCAACTTTAAGTACTCAGCCTCTTACATTTACGAAAATTAAATAACAAATTAAATAGAGGGAAGATTACTCTTCCCTCTATTATTTTGGAATTAGAAATTCACCCTGCAACCTATAATCCTATTATTGAATTTAATAAATAAAATGAGGATAACCCAAATGCTAACTTATTTATCAAAACAGCTTAATGAACAAGCCATGCATTAATTATTATATATTCCCTCAAAGGAAAAGACTTTCTTATTACCGATTCAATGAATGTGGAAGAACATCATTATTATTGACTATGTGATATTTGTAAGTCTGTAAATGCAAAGATACATAATAAAATAGGGAAAATCGCAATTAATATCACCTTTCTATTTTTCATCATTCCCCCTACTTTCCACTATGTTTTAATATAAAATTCCCCATCTCAATTGCTAAATCTTCACTTTGAGGATAGACACCTACGTTATCTCCATAAGCGTGCCCCAACCCTCGATAAAGAACTGTTTCAGTATCAACTCCTTTTTTAGTTAATTTAGCTGCATACGCTAAACATTCAATCATTAAAAAATCATGCTCTCCTACCGTAATAAATGTACTTGGATAGTCTGGGGATACATCAACATATGGACTTAAATACTTCGAATGAATTTCTTTCGTACCAAGTACTTCTGACATACCTCCAACCATTGAATGCATAATATTAAGCATTTTTTCTAATCCTTTTTTATACTTAGGAGCAATTTCATATTTATCTATACTCCAAGAATAAAATTCATCTTCATAATCACACATATTAATTGTAGGATACAGAAGCAACTGTCCCTTCACGTACTTCCTACCATCTTCCATATCTTTAGTTGTACAATACTGTGTTAAGTTCCCTCCTGCACTATCACCTGCCACAAAGATATTATTCTTATCCCCGCCTAATGTATCAGCATTTTCATAAATCCACTTTAAAGTAGTGTAGCAATCTGTATGCCCAGTTGGAAAAGGATTTTCCGGAGCTAATCGATAATCCACAGAAACGGCTAGTATATCTGTTTTTTCTACTATCAATTTCACAAGTTCTTCTACTACATCTGGTGATCCTGCCATGAATCCACCACCGTGAATAAAGTATAAAACTGGCGCATTCTCCTGTTTAGAAACACTGTTATAAATTCTTATCGGAATATCATAGCCATCTTCCGCTTTCACTGTTTTATGTGTAATATTAATGTCTTTAGTGACAATTGGAACACTTTTAATTCCATTAAATTGTTTTCGCATATTCCTTACCGATTTTTCAGAAGCGTCCATTTTCATCATATTTTTAGGCATAAACCTCATGATATTCATTTGAACCTTCGTATCCTTATAAAGACGTGGATCCATCGCTCCTTTTTCATCACAATCTGGTATGTTTTTTACTAAGACTTTTGCCCCCTGTACATTGATGTTTTCTTGTTTTTCTTGAATTTTTTCTAATAGATTCAAGTCATATTTTCTAGTCATCTAGTATTCATCCTCCCTTTTTTAAACGCTTTCATTTCTTCGGATTAGATAAATCTCTATTGAATCTCACTTCATTTACTATTACTAAATAAAAAAACGTTCCATGTACAAAATGTAACATGGAACGTTTTTTTATTGTTGTTTATATTTGATACAATTATAGGCATTTTTTGATATGATATTTTTTCTATACTGTAATGGTGTATATCCATATTTCTCTTTAAACTGTGAAATAAATGATTTTACATTAGGAAATCCGTGTTTTACTGCTATATCTTGCATAGAATTTGTACTTCTAATAATATCTTCATACGCTTTATAGAGCCTATATCTCGTTAAAAAAGTGGTGAAATTTGATCCGAACGATTTTTTGAACATACGTGAAAAATGTTCTTCACTTACAAAAAAATGTTTAGCCACATCTTTCAGTTTAAGTTCTTCATCATAATGTTTATAAATATATGTAATCATTTCTTTCTGTCTATTTCCAAGTTGATAATTATTGTCTATATTCTCTCCATCTTTGCAATATCGCAATAGAATATAAACAATTTCATAAATTAGACTATTAATTTTTATGTAACTTAAATCATCAGAATTTGCGACTAACTCCTTTAATTCATAAAATATTTGCTGGAGGTTAGTTTTCTGAACAACTGATTCTTTTATATTAAATCTATATTTATCAAAATCTCCATTTACCTCTTTAAGAAATTCATAAGAAATAATCAACATCATTACTGCACAACTTGTATTTTCAACTTTTTCGAATTCATGAACATCGCCACTATTCACAAAAATAAATTCGCCAGCGGATACTTTCTTTTTTTGCCCATTCATATACAAGAAAACCTCTCCATATACGACTAGGCTAATTTCAATACTTCTATGCCAGTGAGGAGGAATATGATAGTGAAAACCAGTAGTTGACACTCCCACCCCTAAAGGGGCTAGCTGACTAACGTCAGTGGGATTCTTGCTACCAAAGGCGAAGTCCATTTCTGGTATCGCTGACGTGCAAGATTGCGGTGTGCCATCACCACTCCCACAACAGACCATATAGGTTCGTGGGCTACGGTACTGTGACCATACCGTACAGATTGTTCGTTCTCAAATGTTTTTACGTCTTTTGCATGACGACTTAATACATTTTACCGAGTAGAAGAATTGGCTACCCCAACCTCATATGTATTCTGTTTTCAGAGAACATTCGTTTTAGAGTCTTTTGCATGACTATGAATAAAGTATACCATGTTTTGCTATCCAAAAACGATGCTTTCATCCCACGTCTAAGGACGGACTACAGTCCTGCGTGGGCTTTCCCGTATCATAAATTCTGTAACATTGTATCCTCTATATATTCAACCATTACTGGAATTCTATCGCGTAATTTTATTTCTTCATATTTGCCTTGCCTGATTTTCAATAATTCACCCCCTTTTTATATTATAAAGTAGACGTCAAAGTCGAAAAAAATGTATTTTTGCATTCCCATACTCCCTTTGCTTTTTTCCTAAACCTATGTTATTCAACAACGTAAATGTCTTACCCTTTCATAAACATAAAAAAAGAACAAGATTTTCTCTTGTTCTTCATTAAGACAACCATTTCGGCGGTACATTCGTATTCCAATAAATATTTCCTAACTCATGGTGTCCTGAGTATCCATCATCAAAACGATGATAGTGGAAATTAAAATAATATCCATCTTGCGGTGGATGATCTCTCCTCACATGAAATCGCAGTAAGTCATTTCCTGATTTCGTGTCATAAACATGAAAAATCTTTTCATTATTTCCGCCAGCTGGTCTTTGGGAGATTGCTAATGATTGTAACGATTCTTCTGGCACATCATTGGCAAGTTCCGCGATTGCCTCTTCAATTTTAGGTAATACAACATCTTTAAATTCATCTTCAATTACAGGCCCAATTTTAGAGCCGAATTTTTGCATAGATTGCTTCTCTGCTTCTTGCATCGCATAGTTAACAAAAGTATCGGTGGTTAACCTATCATTCGTTTCTTCATATGTATAGGACGTACTCTCCAAATTTTGTTGCCCAGCTGTGCTCGTAGGCTTGTCCGCAGCTTTGGCATTATCAAGTAATATGGAAGGAGGCGTCACTAAACCAAACGTAAATACGGTAATTAATGCGACTAAGGTTTTTCTAAACCAATTTGGCATTTATGTTCCCTCCCCTTTCACTCATTATATTTTATTTAACGGTTGTTTCTTCTATTATACAAAATGATTGTAATTTTTGCACTTTACAAATTTGTTAACGTTCACATATTTTTCACTTGAATATGAAATTGTAAGATTTCATACACTAGAAATACAACAACAATGAGGAGGCGATCAAATGACTTTAGATGTCATATATTCCGCCGCAAGCATACTCCTTTTAGTATATTTTATTTATCAGTGTGTTACAGACTAGAAAAAGAGCCATTTCCGGCTCTTTTTCTATGGTAAAAATACAATCCAACCAATGAATACTATAAAAATAACTCCAATAATTACTGCTGGCAATAAATAAAACTGTGAGAGGATGACTGTTCCGTACATAAATACGACCGGAAGGAGCAAATAACGATCCGCCTTCCACCTTAATAATAGTAATTCTCCTTCATCACAATATAAATGTAGAAACATTTTCTTCGTAAATTCATTCCAATAATCACGCGCATAGCGAGAAATAGCAACTATAGCAAATACAAGAATAATAACTGTTATCCACTGCGGAGTCACGATAATACTTACAGTACTTATACATACAATTTGAACATAAAACATTAAAGCACTACTTGTACGCAAAAATTCTTTTAAAAACGCTTCTACAATACGCGAATCAGATTTTTTTCCTAATATCTTTTTAGAACGAGGGAACATCCACGGTTTTTTATTCGAACTACTTGGCTTCGCAGCATGGCCACCAACTTGCATAATCCCTACCGTCCAACGCATACTTTCTTCTTTCTCTTTCTCAACTTCTTTAAAAAAGAAATTTTTATAATTCATCTTTTCTTTTACCAAGACTATAGTAAATAAAGCTGCTAGACCGATAAATAATATGGAATACACTGGATTTTTATAAATAAAAAATACACTGATTCCAAAAAAAATCAAACTAAAAGAAAATATAACATCTTTTATAATCAATAAAACCCATCGTTTCCCCACACGTACATTTATGAATCTCGTCAACAACGATAGCATAAATCGAAAAACAGTAAAGAAAATCCAGAACAGTACGATTTGTATAATTGTCGCTCCCATACTTTTCATCAATATAGGCAACATAATGAATACTACAATTGCGTTCGTTATTGCAATCCGAATTAACGTATATATCATGCCAAGCTTCATTAATCTTCGCATATGATTTGGGTACGAAATTAAAAATAAGCTATCTGCTTGTTCAAAAAATGAGCGAACTCTCCTCGTGAAAATGTAACAAAGTAAAATGCAAGTAAACCTAATCCAAAATAAACGGTCTCTTCCATTGATAGTTCTTTTATCCATAATGAACGATAATACATTACAATAAATATAAGTGCGGGAATAACAATATATAATGCTACTGTCCAATCTGTTACAGAACGAATCGCTTTCCATTTTCTTTGCAATTCATGACGTAACCTTTTATTAAACTGTTGTTTAATCATTTTGTTCCCGCCTTACAATTGCATCGAAACAATCTAACAGTGTACTTCCTGGCATTTCTGCTAACGATTGGATCGCCTCTAAATGTCCATCTGCTACTAACGTACCTTGCGAAATGAGTAAAAATCTTTCACAAATTCTTTCAGCTGTATCCAGTACGTGCGTACAAAGTAAAATTCCGGCTCCTCGCTCTTTTTCTTTATATAAGTAATTCAAAAAGTCTTTCGTAGCTACTGGATCTAAACCGATAAAAGGCTCATCAATAATATAAAAATCTGGCTCTGTTAAAAATGCTAATATAAGCATCGACTTTTGTTTCATACCTTTTGAAAACTTTGATATGTATTCGTGTATATGTTTTTCCATTCGAAACGTATGTAATAATTCCCTTGCTTTGCCCTCCCAATTTCCCTCTTCATTTCCACGGGCAGCCATTAACAATTCAATATGCTCCCATAAAGTTAAATAATCATAATAAGTGGGATGCTCCGGTACATATGCATATGGATTTTTCTTTTCACCAAACGAGATTTCACCATCCGTATTGACAAGCAAACCGAGTATCGATTTAATTGTCGTACTCTTTCCTGCGCCATTCGCACCAATAAGAGCAACTAACTCGCCTTTTTCAATTGCAAATGCAATATCATGAACTGTCTTTTCACCAATTTCATATCCTGCTGAGCGGATATTCACCTCTAGCATAATACTTACCTTCTTTCCATTTACATTGCAATCAAGGAAAATTATAGCATATTTTCTCGTGACATTGTTCTGAACAGTTTGCTATTAAGGCAGGAAAAAACATATTTTAGCAGAATATTTAATGTTTGGTGTTTTTATATTTATTAAATGAAGTTGAACATATTTTAATGGCTTACGCAGAACAATTAGCAAAAGAGCATAACTGTATTGGTACTTGGCTTGTTAGTGGAATGAACCGCAAAGAAGCACACCCCTTCTATGAAAAATTGGGCTATGAAGTAAATGGGTATCGATTTGTAAAACATTTTTAAACTACTGGTACAAAGAAAGGACTATAACTATGAAAAACATTGAAGCTATTTTCATTGATCGTGACGGAACAATTGGCGGTGATACTACAATACATTATCCAGGTTCTTTCACATTATTTCCTTTTACAAAGGAATCTTTACAAAAGTTAAAAGCTCAAAATATTAAACTATTCTCTTTTACGAATCAACCAGGTATCGCGGATGGAAAAGCAACTGCGAGTGATTTTGTGCAAGAATTAAAAGGGTTTGGTTTTGATGATATTTACCTTTGTCCTCATAAACATGGTGGCGGATGTGAATGCCGCAAACCTAGCACAGGTATGCTCCTGCAAGCAGCAGAAAAACATAGGCTTGATTTAACAAAATGCGCTGTAATCGGTGATCGCTGGACTGATATTGTTGCTGGTGCAAAAGTAAATGCAACAACAATATTAGTTCGAACTGGTGCTGGATATGATGCTTTACATACGTTCCGAGACAAATGGGCACATATTGAACCGAATTACATTGCAGAAAACTTTGAAGACGCTACAAATTGGATTTTAAATCATCAATAAAAAAATTAAATGAGACGTCTTCACTTTGAAAACGTCTCATTTAACTATATATATTTCAAAAAGTTAATTCATAATGGAAATAACGATTATCTCTCAAATATCCATTTTCAGCGTATAATCGCTGAGCTGATAAATTATCAATCTCTGTTTGTAATTTTACACCTTTTGCGCCATTTTCTAAGGCGAATTCTTTAGCAGCTTCTAATAATTTTTTACCTGTTCCTGCCCCGCGTTTCTTCGCTTGTACAAATAAGTCATTTAATATCCATAATTCCTTCATCGAAATTGATGAGAATGATGGATATAATTGTGTGAATCCAATATATTCTCCGTCTTCAACAGCCACGAAAATGACTGACTCTTTTCGCTCAAATCGATTTCGTAAAAATAATTTTGCTCCTTCAATATCGGAATCTTGTCGATAAAATACGCGATAGTTATTAAAAACAGATGCCAGTCCATCTAAATCTGCAATTGTTGCTTCATATATTCTCATTTTACTCCGTTCCCCTTCCAATACTGTTTCATAATATCTGTTGCCCATTTAGGCTGCTTTATTTCTTCCCTCGGTATAAATTCTTTCATAACAGGCTTAATATCCAATATAGGTGTACCATCGATTGCGTCTAATCCTTCAACAACAATTGTTTTTCCATCTCTTCTTATCACATTAACAATTGTCGCTCCTATTCGGTTCGGACGATTTTTTCCACGCTGTGCAAAAATCCCTACTTTTGGATACTTACTATTATTTCTAGGGTGTCTAGCAGAATATTGAATTTGTTCATCTGTTACTTTATGAAAATAGAAAATAACTTCAATATGAGAAAACTCTTCGATCCCTTGTATACTTTCCTCTGTATACATATCAGTTAAAGTAATACAGGATCTTACATCTCCCCACTCATCATCTTTTATTTCCTTTCTTTCATTATGTACAAATGCGATTGGTTGAACTGAAAACATCCGCATTCCCCCTCAAATGTAACCACTTACATTATAAGATATTTTCTGAATGTTTTCCACACATACGATTGTTGTTTACATAATAAAATTATATCTTATTTTTATTTCTTCATTTATTATTTTGTAATACTCAGTAGATGATTCCCAGCTCATTCCACCAATAAGACCTATTAATTTCATATATTCACCTTTAAGATAATATTGTTTTAGTCAACACTAATACTGTAATTTATACATAATGAATATCGTTTTATAGCAATGAAAACATTTTTTATCACATAAACCCTCTACATGATTTAAAGTTATTTTTCATTTCCACGGAAATAATTAAAGAATATTCAGAAAATAACTTTTTGTAGTAGACTCATATTTATAATCAAAGCATTTTCGATAGAGCTCTTTTATTTCATCACAAGATGGAACTCGCGGATTGTTACTTGGACTCCCACTTTCGATAGCATCTTTCGCCATTTTAGAAATAGCATTTTCAAATTCTACTTCATCAATTCCGTATTCTCTTAAATTAGGAATACGAAGATCAAAACAAAGTTTCTTAATTTCAGCAATCGTGTAGTTCGCTACTTCTTCATTAGAATGAGAATACAAATCTTTGTTTAAGCTACGTCCTACTTCCGCTAACCTTTTTATTGCACTCATTTTTGTAAACTCTAAAACTGCAGGTAATAGTATTGCATTCGATATTCCATGTGGCACATGAAATAATGCCCCCACTGGACGAGACATACCATGCACTAATGTAACAGATGCATTTGAAAAAGCAATTCCAGCTTGTAATGAAGCAATCATCATTGCTTCCCTTGCTTCCATATTATCTCCATCTTCATATGCGATACGTAAATATTTCATAATGCTTTCAATAGCTGAAAGAGCAAGAACATCTGTAAGAGGTTGTGAAACTTTAGAAATATAAGCTTCAATTGCATGGCATAATGCATCTACTCCCGTTGCTGCAGTAATATGAGGTGGTACCGAACTTGTAAAAATCGGGTCTATTATCGCAACATGAGGGATAAAGCTTGGATGTTTTATCATCATTTTCACATCTGTTTTTTTATTCGTAATTACTGCTACACTTGTTACTTCCGATCCAGTACCAGAAGTCGTTGGGATTGCGATTAGCGGTAGTGGATTGTATTCTATTTCTATATCCTTTTGGACGTAATCTTCAATTTCTCCACCATTTGTATATAACACTGCTACTGCTTTCGCAACATCAATACAACTTCCTCCGCCAATACCTATGATAAAATCGCATTTTCCTTCTTTACAAATAGATAACGCTTCTAATACGTGTAAATTTGTAGGCTCAGTATTTACTTCATTGTACGTAATAACAGTAATCCCTTTCGCATTTAAGTGATCCACACATCTTTCAACATAACCCAACTTCTCCATAATTGTATCACTTACAATAAAAGCCCTTTTCCCTAACTTTCTTGATTGATCCCCTAGTTTTTCAAACGAATTTCTCCCATATAATACAGACTTCGGCATACGAAACTCAGCAACTTCTTGCAAGTACTCCACCCCTTCTATCTATAATAAATATTTGCAACTACTCAGCCATGCATTTCATTCAGAAGTTTGATAAAGTGTATTATTCCAGTTAAAATAAGCCCCCTTATTAACTATAGAAAGTTGTTTTCATTTTTCAGCATATAGATTGCTGCCATGAAGATAAAAATGGACCTACACCTTTCTACCTTTCTTTGTTTTAAAACTTTGCGCGTGGCAGGAAAGGCCCTGACCGCTCCTATACATAGCCAGGTCCTCTCTCGACCAACTTAAAAAACTTTTCTGCCGATTTTTCATAGAGTGACTGAGTAGTTACAATAAATATTTTATTATGTAAAATATCAATCTGATAAATATTTTCTTTTCGTATATTAACTAGTATTAATAGATTCCTGTTAAAGTATAGAACGCGATGACTGCAAATACAGCGACCGTTTTCAAAACTGTAATAGCAAATATATCTTTATATGACTGTTTATGTGTTAATCCTGTTACCGTTAGAATAGTAATAATTGCACCATTATGTGGTAATGTATCCATTCCGCCTGATGCCATTGATACAATGCGGTGCATAACTTCCAATGGAATATCATATTGATTGGCCGCTGCAATAAATTTATCTCCCATCGCACTTAAAACAATCCCCATTCCTCCTGATGCTGATCCAGTAATACCAGCCAAAATATTCGTTGTTACTGCCCCATTTACTAATGGATTCGTGAAAGTTGCAGAGATGCTATCTCTCATAATTGCAAAACCTGGAAGTGCTGCAATAACACCGCCAAATCCAAATTCAGCTCCTGTATTCATTGTTGCAAGTAGCGCTCCACCAATACTTGTATTCAATCCAGCTTGAAATCCATTTACTACTCGTTTCCAATATAATAAAAGCGTTGATAAAATCCCTATAATAAGTGCCAATTCTACAGACCAAATTCCAACTACCGCACTTAATTCTACTTTTCCAAATGCTTTCATACCAATAGCTGAGAAATCAAAACCATTTGGATACCACTTTGGTATCATGATTGTGAAAACTTTATTCATTACACCTACTAAAATAAGTGGTACAAACGCAATTACTTGCTGTACTCTTGTGATTTCAATACTGCTTAGTATCGGTATATCTTTTTGTTCTAATTGTAAAGATGCTGCCATTTCAGACTTTCCATCGTTAAAACCAAAATACCCTTCTCCTGCTGCTTTTGCCTTCTTACGCCTACTCTCTAAATAAAGTAAACCTAACGTTAAAACAAAAATTGCGCCTAAAATACCAAGTATCGGTGCTGCATAAATATCAGTTTTAAAAAAAGTTGTAGGTATTACATTTTGAATTTGTGGTGATCCAGGAAGCGCATCCATTGTAAATGTTGCTGCTCCAAGAACGATTGTGCCAGGGATTAAACGCTTTGGGATATCCGCTTGTCGAAACAACTTAGCCGCAAACGGAAATATAGCGAATACCACTACATACACACTAACACCGCTATACGTTAAAATAGCTCCCATTAAAACAATCGCTAAAATTGTACGTTTTTCTCCAACTAACTCTACAATCGTCTTTGCGATGGAATCAGCGATTCCTGACATTTCTACTACTTTCCCAAATATTGCTCCAAGTAAAAACACAGGGAAATATAATTTAATAAATCCTACCATTTTCTCCATAAAAATATTTGAAAAGAAAGGTAATACAAAACTAGGCTCTGTCAAAAATACCGCAAATAATGCAAAAATCGGTGCGAATAATATTACAGAAAATCCTTTATATGCTACAAACATGAGTAAACTAAGTGCTAATAAAATAATAACTAGCTCCAATTATAACCCTCCTTTTAAACTGAAAATTCAATCTTTTAACGACGAACTTTTACTCGTATTTCGAACCCTTTTATTTCATGACATTCCTCCTCTTTTTATCCCGCTATTTGCGGGCAGTAAGACTCCCACCTTAAAATTCAGCAAATGTGCAGAAGCTAGGCGGGATATCAACTGCTCGTAAAAGCCCGATTGGT
>NZ_JBALMG010000092.1:23881-46630 GCF_036963225.1 Bacillus sp. JJ783
TGGTGAGGGCTGATAATCAGTGCCGGATGGACAAAACTTCCACTAATTAAAGTTTTACTTTATTACAAATTTTTCATGCTAAAATTGTCTAATTATAGTATTCGATTACATATGTAAAATCCCTTTAAACAAAAACGATTTCATCGTCATATGTTATAAAGGGATTTCTAGGTTCTATTTCTATAGTTTTATCGTACTATTCTCTATACAAAAGCTTTGTAACTCTTCGACATCTTTCACTATATGAATCGCCCCAGCATCACTCAATTCATTCTCATTACCATATCCATACAATACACCTATTGAAGCAATTCCGTTACTGTTCGCACCGATTACGTCATGCTTTCTATCACCAATCATCACCATTTCTTCTTTTTGAAGTTCTTCATTTGTTTGTAAAATATGAGCAATTATTTCTTCCTTTTTTATTCTTGTCCCATCTAAATTACTCCCTACAATCTCTTCAAAAAAAGATGTTAACTGAAAGTGCTCTATTACTTGTTCCGCAAATACAGTAGGCTTTGAAGTTGCTACAAACAAACGATTGCCAGCATCCTTTAATTCTTGCAATAGGGCTCCAATTCCATCGTATACTTTATTCTCTAATAAACCACTTTGCTTTAAATATTCCCGAAAATAAAACACTGCTCGTTCTACTTCTATTTCATTCATATTATATCTATCTACAAAAGATTGTTGTATTGGTGGGCCGATAAATGAATCTAACTCGCTTATATTTACTTCTTCGATCCCGATTTTTTCTAACGCGTATAGAACAGAATTTATAATCCCTTCTTTCGGATCAGTTAATGTTCCATCTAAATCAAATAGAAATGTTGTATACATATTTCATTCCCCCACTGATTTTATATCTACCCCATTAAGACCATTCTCCTACTTGCACCTTTACTATACTATCACCATTTAACTTTTCAGAAAATTACTTTTTCTACCCCTTATACTTTCAGTTACAAAATCACAAAAGATATGATAAAGTGAACAAGTTATAATTAATTTAATAGAAACTGGTGAATCAAATGTCAATTACGTTAATTTTTATAATGGCTTTCACAATTGTTATCCACGCGGTTGAAACTAGCTCTTATAGTATTCGATTAGCTGGTGTACGTTTAAAAAAGATTGTCGTTGCCTTATCCATCGTAGGAATGGTACTACTTATTTCAAGAACGTCTAACTTACTACAAGCTTTTTTAATTGGTGGTATTGTCGATGAAGCAAAGCTAGATTCTTCTATTGATTTAGAGCATATTATACGGCTCGTTCTATTATCTGCTTCTGTCGGTACATTGCTCGCGATTATACTCTATCCAACTTTGACAAAGCTATTTGGATACGTAATTCAAAACTTTGAAACAGATGGTTCATTCATTCGAATGATGAAGACGAATAACATTCAAAAATTAAAGTACACAAAAAAATATGTACGCTTTCCAAAGTTTGAGATGATTCATCGAATGCGTATTGGCGGAATTCCGAAGCGAATTATGCTTATTAATATGTTTGCAACTGCCATTTATACAGCTGGTGTTCTTTCCGCACTATATGCTTCTTTTTTAAATCCGACTTATGCAACAAAGGCTACTACAGCTTCTGGTCTTGTTAATGGTTTTGCTACTATTTTATTAACAGTTTTACTAGATCCACGTATCGCTCTTTTAACAGAACGGGCTCTTCAATCAGAAGAAGGTGCTGAAGCAATGAGTAAGATGTATGGTTGGCTCATGATTTCTAGACTTCTCGGTACATTATTAGCGCAACTATTATTCATACCAGGTGCTTACTGGATTACATGGATTATTAAGCTTATGAATTAATTCACTCTCTAAAAAAAGTAGGTGTACTATCAAATGACTATTAAAACCGAACAAGATATTATTCAATTGATCCAAAATGATCCGTGGATAATGAATGTATTACAAATGGCAAAATCACTAGAGCTACCTGATTGGTGGATTTGCGCTGGGTTTGTCCGTTCTAAAATTTGGGATACTTTACATAACTACGAAGTACGAACAGCTACACCAGATGTTGATGTCATCTATTTTGATCAATTACATAAAGATGAGACATACGAACAATCATTAGAAACGAAACTAATGATTATGGATACTACTATCCCTTGGTCAGTAAAGAATCAAGCTCGTATGCATGTGGTGAATAACATGCCACCATATTCTTCTGCTGTTGATGCTATTTCTAAATTTCCTGAAACAGCAACCGCACTTGGTGTTACATTAGACGAGAAGAATAATGTCATATTAACATCCCCGTGCGGAATTGAAGATGTACTTTCATTACAAGTGAAGCCTACAGCCCATTTTCGTGAAACGAAAGAACGAATACATATGTACAAAAATAGGGTTAATAAAAAGAATTGGCAAAGCAAATGGCCTAACATTACAATCACTTATCCAGAAATTTAAAAAAGGTGCTTCTCATTATTAGAAGCACCCTTTCTTTTTTTATTTCAAAAAATGAATGACTGTTTCAGCAAATCGATCTGCTTCTTCATAATGTGGTGTATGACCACTTTCTTCGAATATGATATACTTTCCATTTAGAGAATCTCGATTGAATATTTCAATTTGCTTTTCACACGTTACTACATCATGTTTTCCTACAATTAATAACATTGGATTCTGTACATCTTTTATTTTTGATAATAATGACGTATGACATGCTCCCTCTGATTTTAATTTATCAAAATGGGTTTTTGAACGATTTGAAAATTGTTCCCACTCTTCGTCACTATATAAACTATCGTCCGTCTCATCTTCCTTATAATTGTAAATCTCCATTCTTTTTTCTTCTAATTCAGAGCTTAATCTTATATAAGCTTCTAGCAACTCTTCTGAACTAGCATTATTAGATGAATAATTCAGGCACTCTTCTGCCGCTGCTTCTTTTCCATACTTTATTAATAAATCCCCTGTTTTTTGTAACAAAGCTCTACTTGTTAATGAAAAATCGAAAGTTGGCCCTTCAAATATTATTTTCTCTATTGAATTTGGATACATCGCTACATATAACAATGCTAAATACCCACCAAAAGAGTGCCCGATTACCGACCATTTCTCAATTTGTAATAGTTTTCTTATTGCCTCACAGTCTTCAACTAAATCATTTAATCCAAAAGGTTCTTCCTCAGTAATTACTTCCGAACGACAAACTCCTCGTTGGTCTAACATAATTACATACAATGATTCTTTTAATCGTTCCGCTTGATGAAATGAAAAATCATAACAGCTCTCTCCTGGTCCACCGTGCAAATATAATACTGGTTTATTTTTAGGACTTCCATGTGTTTCAACATATAGCTTTTTCCCTCTAATGTTTATGTATTTCCCAACTTCAATCAAATTCGTTTTTATTATCATCACCTTCTTTTTTTACTGAATATTATAACATTTTTCCTTAAATGATCCCTATTACATTTAAAAAGACGATAATTATTGCAAGTGGTGCTATAAATCGAAGTAAAAATGCCCAACAAGTGAATACTTTCTTTCCGTAATTTCCACCTACAAAAAATTCTGCTTCTAACACTTTCTTTTCCATTTTGAATGATACGAAAATACTAATGAATAATGCTCCGAGTGGCATTAATATATTACTAGATAAGAAGTCTATCGCATCAAAAATATTCTTCCCAAAAATCGTAATATCACTCCATACTCCAAATGATAACGCAGATGGTATACCTACTAGGAAAATGCAGAAACCGATGATCCATGATAGTTTATTTCTTCTTTCTTGCTCGCCATTTGCTAATGCTGAAACGACCGTCTCTAGTAGTGAAAATGCCGATGTTAATGTCGCAAATGTAAATAACGCAAGAAATACTGTTAAGAATAGTCCACCGAATGGAATTTGACTAAATACAGATGGCAATACGATAAATAGTAATCCAGGTCCTTCTGTTGGCTCCATTCCTAATGAAAATACTGCTGGAAATATAGCAAGTCCCGCAAATAAAGAAACGAATAAATTCAATCCAACAATCGTAACTGCTGATTTTGGTAAACTTTCTTTTTTATTTAAATACGAGCTATACGTAACCATAATCGAAATTCCTATACTAATCGCAAAGAATGATTGCCCCATTGCGAACAAAATACTTTCTGAAGTAATTTTTGAGAAATCCGGCTGTAAGAAAAACTTCACACCTTGCATCGCATCATCAAGTGTTAATGAACGAATAATAAGAGCGACAAATAATACGAACAACGCTGGTAACATATATTTACTTGCTTTTTCAATCCCATTTTGTACACCTTTTGATACAACCCATATCGTAATGAACATAAATGCAAAATGTCCGATAATGGCCCAAGTGGGATTTCCAATTGTCTCTGTGAATAATGCACTATAATTTTGTCCTGGAGTAATAAGTTGTCCAGTTACTCCTCTGAATAAATAAATTAGTACCCATCCACCTACAACACTATAAAACGAAAGTAATATAAAACAAGTTCCAACACCAAGACGTCCAATCCAGTGCCATCCTGTATTTGGCGCTATACTTTTAAATGCTCCAACTGCTTGTTTCTGTGTACTGCGTCCAATCATAAATTCAGCTATTAGTAGCGGTAGTCCAATTAATACAGTAAATAATATAAAGATTAAAAAGAATGCTCCTCCCCCGCTCTTTCCAGCGATATAAGGAAACTTCCATATTGCGCCTAGTCCAATTGCTGATCCTGCCGCAGCCATTATAAAACCTAATTTTGAAGTCCATTGCTCCGTCTGTTTCATCTTATTTTCCTCCTAATTAAATCTTTTTATATAAATAATTAAATTTTATAAACCAGTCCAAATAAACCCTCCATTTCTTTTTCTATAAAATAAAAAATGGCCTAGCATCTCTTTAAATAAAGAGACGCTAAGCCATTTACTTAACGCGGTACCACCCTTATTGATTCCATTATGAATCCACCTTAGTAGTAATCGTTTGATTACAAACCTAATATCGAAGGTTAACCGTTAAGATTTACTAAGAATGTAATTCCGTTCCACCTTACTGCTCCTAGGCGAGTTCAGGATGTCATTTGACTATGTCGCACCAACCCATAGCTCTCTGTACAAATACATGACCTTACTACTCCTATTCAACACATTTTAATATTTAGAATATATTTTCTTTTTAAATTAATATGAAGTATATCGGTTATATTTATAACTGTCAAGGTATTGATTAATTTTTTTGTCGAAAAGGATTTTCATATAGATTTATAGAAAATATTTACAATAAAAATAAAAGGAGATTCAAACGTTATGTCACTATTTAAGAACGGTTGTTTTTTTGTTATCCGCTCATTTCTCATCATTCTTGGCATTATTGCAATTTGTTCCTTGCCACAATTGTTTTTTGGTACACCTCCAAATTCAGCAAAATCGCTAGCAATTCCACCTACACCAACTTTACAATTCAATTTTAGTAACTATTTAGATTCGATATCAAATGTTATTTCTTCTTTGTTTCATCCTACAAGTATTACTTATAAAATTAGCAATGCTGGCACTCAGTCGCCAGACCGTGATCTTTTTCCATATTTACTAGAATCATATACGCATACATTAACTATTATGATTTGTGCCTTCCTTATCGCCGTACTTCTTTCTACTACTTTTACTATACTTACATTTTACTTTCCTAAACGTATTCAATCTCTTATTCTTAAAACTTTACACGTACTAGAATCATTGCCAGACTTATTTTTTGTCGTCTGCGTACAGTTATTTGTCATTTGGATTTATAAAAATACAAATATACTCGTTACGGTTCCTTTTTCTACTATGCAAGAAAAAACATATTTGTTACCGATATTAACACTGAGTATTTTACCGATTATTTACTTATACAAAATTTGTTTGTTAAATTATAACGATGAGCTGCAAAAAGATTATATAAACGTTGCGGTCGCAAAAGGATTAAAACCGTTTTACATTTTATATAAACACGTGCTTATCAATGCCTTACTCTCCATCTTTTATAATGCAAAATCTATTTTTTTATTTATGATTTCCAATATGATCGTACTGGAGTATTTATTTAATTCCTACGGCTTATTTAAATTTTTAATTATGCATCAAACACCTGAAATTATTACGGTAAGTATATTAATTTTAACAATTCCATTCTATCTCTCCTTTGAACTATTAAAACGCATTTTACCAGGAAGAAGGGATTTACATGCTTAAAAAGGTAGTTTTTAATATACGATTTTTAATCGGTCTTTTTATTTTAGTAGCTATTATTATTTCAAGTTTTATTACGAAAGAGAAAGTAGACGCAGGAAAAATCAAACCTGTTCCTGCTTATCAATATATCAACGATAAAATAACTAGTACTGCCCCAGCACCGCCCTCTTTTTCTCACCCTCTCGGTGTTGATAAAGAAGGAAATGATGTTTTAGTTTGGACTCTATATGATGCAAAAACACCAATTTTTTATGCTGTAATTATTAGCTTTTTCCGTATCGTCTTTTCACTTATACTCGGTGTTCTTCATGCATATTTTTATCGATATGTACGATTTTTAGATATTTTATTTGAAACATTCCAATACGTCCCCACTACCTTATTAGCAATTTTTTTATTATCACCAGTATTGTTTGTATCCCCAGAGGATAAACACCTTTGGCTTACTTATACGCTTTCGGTTTTAATTTTTATTAGTGTACCTAATTTAGTACAACTTTTCAGCAATGAAATTCGTTTATTACTACAAAATGAATTTGTGACAAGTTCTAAAACATTAGGTGGTGGGTTTTTTCACATTTGTAAGATTCATTTAAAACCCTTTCTTACACCAAAGATTTTCATTTGGATTAATCAACAAATGCTACAAACTTTAGTTTTATTACTGCATTTAGCACTGTTTCAAGCCATTTCATTTAACATTGCTGGTACACTTGTTTCACTTAGTTATAATCACCAGTTTTTGAATATTTTACCTTGGGTAGCATTCGGCCCCGTTTTATTTTTCACTATCGTTATTTTAGCTGTGTATATGATGTTATCTGGAATGCAAACCGCACTAGACAAAGATGTAAATTATATAGATAACTCGCTTTTATTAAGTGTTTTAGCTAAAGAAAAAAACGAAAAAAGAAATCCCCTGTATCCTTTAAAAAGAAAGTTTATTAAAAGAATTCGCAACATACTATAAAAACCCCATTGTTCACAAAGATCAAAATGGTGATTTTCTTATTTATGATTTTTTCTATTTAGTATTACTACAAAAGCAAAAACACTTGTTTCCTTTCATAGACAATCAGCTGGCTCAGGAGTAGTCCTCTTTTTTGTTTCTATAAACTAACAAAGGACTGATAAGAAAATGCTACTTAAGTCTGCTATGAAAGAATTTAAGGTTTTGTAACCTCTACCCTCGAATATCCTAATTTAATAATATTCTACTTGTTATTTTTGTACAAAAATAAAGCAAGGATTTCTCCTTGCTTTTGTTAGTTTCTTTAATTGAGAAGATTAACTACTAATATTCTTATCTGCCACTCTATACAATTTATATCTATTTTGCCTGCTTCTTTTTCCGATTTCTAAATATAACCTCTAACGCTACTACTGCGATGAATCCTACAGTTAGTTGTAAACCTGTAAACAGAAGTTTATTATTTAGAGGAATATCAGGTGCACTCCACAGCAGCACTGGAGGAACAAGTATGCCTATGATTACAATGGTTCTCATTATCTTTCCCATTTTGTTTCCCCTATCGTATTTTTAAAATCTACATGTATTTTCCAACTAATTTACATTTCTACTAATTTCTCACGTAGAACCAATTCACTCTCAGTCATATACCCTCTATGCATTTCCTCTACAATTTTATCATGATTAAAACACAATACTTTTTCATCACCTAGATAGCCTACTGGGTAAGGAACACCCACATAATCAAAATCACGTTTATCTGCTGATACAATCATTCTTCCAATTATCATAATGACAGGTTCTACACCTTCTAGTTTCACTACTGTTCCGATTGGTAAAAGTTTCATTTATTTATTCCCCCTCTTATGTTATACATTATTTATTTTTAAATTTACTATACATCCGTTCGTAAAGTTTATTAGTACCAAGTGCACATGCTCCTAAAATAAGAACACCTATAATAAAGCCAATCTTTTTAGGTAATTCATAAGAAGACGTAATAGCAACTACAAGTAATATAACAATTGCAACATATGTAATATATTTTCCAGCCTTAATTGATTGCATATTAATATGCTCCTCTCTTAATCCTCAAACTTAATGGTAGCACCTAATCCATAACCATCTCCAACATATAATCCCGTTTCTTTTCCTAATTTAAAGTCATAGCCAAGTGTTCCCAAACCCAATTCACCTTTTACGACTACATCTTTATCTCCTATAAAAGGAACAAATTCTGGGATATGAAAAAGTTCCATCTCTACTTCATACCTTCTTTTTTCTTCTCCGCCTGCATCCATCATTTGATTCATTGATGCGCTTACATCCAGAAGATAGATTATATAAGCTGGTGTTTGTTGTGTTGCTTGAGTTTGATATAACATGTTTCATAACCTTCCATACATTATTATATGAACTATTTTTATATTCATATTTTATTATAACTTATGAATTTTCTATTTCTCAATTCATTATAAAATTTTCTTGATATAATTTACATATTTTCACACGAAAAAAACCATTATTATTCCCTTTAACATCTGTTGAAATGCACAAAACCCTTCTATATTATAGAAGGGTTTTAATGTTATGGTATAAGACGTGTACAATCTCTCGGAAAAGCACTCGCTTCTCTCACATTCGATAACTCTAAAAGCTTATACACAACTCGTTCTAATCCAATTCCAAAGCCGCCATGCGGCGGACATCCGTAGCGGAATGTATCTACATACGATTGAAATTTCTCTGGATGTAATCCTTTTTCTTTAAACGATGCGAGTAACATTTCATGATTATGAATACGCTGTGCACCTGACGTTATTTCTAATCCTTTATATAATAGGTCAAATGAATCCGTTATGGCTTCGTTCTCCTTATTCGGCATTGTATACATAGGTCGCGCTTCTTTCGGATAATGTGTAATGAATACAAATTCACTATTATATGTTTCTTTCACATATTTCCCCAGTAATTTTTCACCTTCTGTATCTAGATCCCCTATAGGAGATTCTTTTCGATACTTACTTTTCAAAACTTCTTGTGCTTCTGATAATGTGATTTTAGGAATTTCTGCAATGATAGGTACTGTTATTTGTAATAGTTGTAGTTCTTTTTCACATTTTTCTCCTACTTGTTGAAACATGTATCGTAAAACATCTGTTTCTAATTGCATCACTTCATGAAAATCATGAATAAATCCTACTTCTACGTCTAACGAAATATACTCATTTAAATGACGGGAAGAATTGTGATGCTCCGCTCTGTAAACAGGTGCAACTTCAAATACACGCTCGAGTCCTCCCGCTACCATCATTTGTTTATAAAACTGTGGTGATTGTGCTAAATAAGCTTCTTTTTGAAAGTATGGGAGCTTAAAAACATTCGCTCCTCCTTCTGCCCCTTGCGAAACAATTTTCGGAGTAAATATACGTGTGAAATCGTTCTCTATTAGAAATTCACTAAAGCTTTGAACAAGTGTAGATTTCACTTTAAAAATCGCCGTGGTTCGCTCATGTCTTAATGATAAGACCCGCTCATTCAATAATTGGTCTAAGCCAACTTGTAACTTCTTTTTATTTATTTCAAATGGCAGTTGTTCTGCACTATTTAATACGTTCACTTCATGTGCAAGTACTTCAACCCCTAATTCTGTTTTCGGTGTCTCAACTATTTCACCAATTACTTCGACGACACTTTCAACATCTACTTTATATCCAGCCAACTCGCTTTCTAATACGCATTGAATAACTCCTGTCCGGTCCCGTAATAATAAAAAACTAACATTGCCAAGATGACGAATCTTTTTTACCCATCCCTGTAGTAATACCGTCTTTCCGGTATGCTCCGTACATTCTCGTGTGAGTGAACGCTTCATTATTTGATCCATTATATTTCCCTCCAATAGTTTTATATTTATTTACGTTATTGTTATTGTTGTCGTCGTCATCATCCACGGTCACTCACCCCCTTTCAAAGAATACAAAAATCCGCCCCTATAAATAGGGACGGATTTTTCCGCGGTACCACCCAAATTGTCATAATGACCATCTTAGCCCTGATAACGGTAGGTACCGTTTGCTTTTACTAATAATCACGTTCAAAGCAACACTCACAGGTGTCTTTCCATCATGTGGTATCGCAATCTTCCCAGCAACCGATTGCTCTCTGTAGACCCATGCATCATGTACTTTTCCTAATCATCACTTTTTATATTTACAGAGTATTCTATCTCTTTGTTTTATAAAACGCAAGCCTTTTTAGGAAAATATTGCGATTTCTCACTAAACAGCCCCCTTCTAAAGGTATGTAATATGAACATTGAACTCTAGACAATTATCATTTGACAGCTTAGAAATATTTTATCCTTCTCAAATTCTTTCAATTGCACTTATTTTTCCATTTTATTACATGAATTACACGTTTCCCACGCATATTATTATTAAAGTTTTATCGGAGGTGTACATATGAAAAAAGCAATTAGTTTCTTTCTCCTTTTGTTTTGCCTTATTGTTGTAAATGAAACATATGCCTATTCGCCAAAGTCTTTACCAATCTCTCAAAACTCTGATCAATGGCAAGTGAATATTGATGAAGTAAAAAGAACGAGTGAAAAATTGTTACAACCAAAAAAAGGTGTATTTCAAACATATCATTTCTCTGTAAAAAATCTTGGAAAAAGTGAAGTGTATAATGTACAAGTTGAAGTTTTTCGGAATGAACCACATACGAAAACAAAATATGAACTCTTTTCCCTAAAAGAAAGTCGTCTAGCGGGCGGAAAAACTGGATTTGAACACGCTAATTTTCCAGTTTCTACAAAAGCAGATAAGATTGACGTGATCATTACGTGGCAAGAACATCCTTTCCTCTCCATGAGAAACGGTCAAAAATTTGAATCTAGAAAATTTAAAGAGCATTTTGTTTTTAAAGAAGCAGTAAAGTAAATTTATCGGTATATGTACATTATTACCGATATCAATAAATTTTCCAGTACCAGTTCTTAAGCAAATTAAAAACGTCGTGGCTTATAAATGCCACGACGTTTTTAATTAATTCGTACTAATCCCTCTCGCTGCCCAAATGCGATCAATTTCAGCCGCGTGTTGTCCGCCGTATAAAAGAGCATCTGCTTGTTTAATCGCCTTCGCTCCATCACGGAATTTAGCATTTGGCGTTAATGACCAATGTGATTGTAAAATAATTTTTGTTGCTACATCACGCCCAAAAGCTTGCGCCATTTCATATTGACCTTGAGCCCAAATTTCCCCATCATTATGCACTTCATTCGTTATATCTTTCGGATATACTTTATTCGTATCTAATCGGCGTAGGCACGTTGGATCTGAACTAGAATAAGCAGTCGCATCCCATTCTCCAACACATGCTTTCCCGTATCCTGTCGTCGATACCGCATCTTCATAAGTAGCACCTAAGAAGTCTCCAAACCCTTCTCCCATCGCTCCACCTTCTGGTGAACTTCCGAAGCCTGGTACTTGATTATCTTGAATAGAATGTCCATATTCATGCGCGATAATGCCCGCATCTTCTGCATCATCTACTCCGCCAGTACCGAAAGTTAAGGCTTTCGTTGATGGTGAATAAAATGAGTTATCATCAGTTGTACCATTTACATTCACTTTAATAGAACGATTATTAATATTGTTAATGCCCAATCCTTGAATGTAACGCTGCAATGTATCGATATGATAATACGACATAACATCTTCAAAGCTATCATTTGCACGTGTATAGTTAAATTGTAAGTTTGTAGATTTCGTCTTCGCTTTTGAAGAAATTGTAACATACTCACCAATTAAAAATCCTGTACCATCTAAACCTTTTAACGTAACAGTTTTCAGTTGATTCGTTAGTGCTGTTGAATCTGCATCATTACTATCTTTTAATCCTGTTTTACTACCACTAGATACGACAGGATTAGGTAAAAATACTTTTCCTGTTCCTTCTGCTTTTCGGTTTATATCAACCTTTTTAATTAACTTTCCATTTTCTGCATCAATGAATGTTTCCCATGCACCGAATGGATTATTAGAATGGACTACCACTTTATATACTGGAAGAGCGACACCTTCTTCAACAATATATCCGAATTCTTTTTCTGTAGGAGCCCATAGATTTTGCTCACTTTCTCCTCCAACATACGCCATCGATTTTTGTTCTGCATCTTTTTCACTAATTTTTTTCGTAACTTCCTTCACACCTGTAACAGGCTGATAATCAGAAACGGCAAGTAATCCTTTTCCCTCACCGTTAAGAGTAACTGTAATTTGTTTTGAAAATACAGGAGCACCATTAACTACTTGTTGGAACCTAACATATGAAGCTACTGATGTTTCTGTTGTAGAAATATATTGTAAGTCTGAAAGGTCCGCCTTCAATCCATATTCCGTAGCATGTCCCTTTAAATATTCAATTGCTTTTTTCTGTGGTGAATAAGCTTCTAACTTTACTTGCTGTTGTTTTTCCAGTGCCGAAACAGTAGAAATTGTCCCCATTACTAATGGCACAGTCATTGCCATTGCCACCATTTTTTTGTTTAACATAGAACCACTCCCCCAAATAAATTGAAACCTTTACCCCATTCCTATAAGGCTATTACTGTCCACAAGTAACGAAATAAAGTGAATCTACGAGTATTTCTATACGAGCAATTCTATTACCTTTCCATTTAGGGTGAGTGAAATTTTCTCAATATTTATGTATAAAATGAGAAAAATACTTTAGAAATATATTTCTTTTACCAATTTCCTTCACCTTATATTATTTTAAATAATGTATTGAAAAATAGGATATTTTTTACCTAACGGTAGGTTGAAAAAAGTTACTGATGAATGCTACACTATATGTAACCTGTTTTATTAGGAGGACTTATCATGAGCAAAAGTGAAGAAACACTCTCTTCCATAGTTGGAGCAAGTTATCGACTATTTGCCAGACACGGCATTGCCAAAACGACCTATACAATGATTGCTGAAGAAGTTGGTATCGCCAAGCCATCTATTTATTATTACTTTAAATCTAAAGATGCATTAATCGAAAGTATTTTTAATGAATTATGCGAAGCGATGCAGTTCTCCTCTTTCTTCCATACAGAAGAGTTTACGAAAGAGAATTTCATTGAGAAATGTATTGAAATTGGCTTTAAAATGATAGACGAACAACAGAAAGATCCTTATTTTAATCGTGTATTACAAGAATATGTATTACTATCTTCAAGAAACGATATGTACAAAGATCGATTACTAACTGTACAAACAGAATATTTAAACGGATTTGAATCACTGCTCACAAAAGCAAATGAACTTCAACTCATTCAAAATAAAAATCTAGTTTCAAAAGCTCATATGTTGGCATTAGTACTTGATAATATTGGAAACTTCATGATGTTTGATGTAAATATGAATTATAAACAAATATGGATTGAAGCTGTCCACAGCATATTCGAAAGAAGTGATTCATATGAAAACTAAAAAACGAATTATCGGCTTAGATTTTGCTAGAGCGTGGGCGATGTTTGGAATGTTACTAGTTAATTTCATGGTGATAACAGGGGCGGAAGGAAATGGGCCTCCTCTGTTAAAAACCTTTATGTCATTTTTTGAAGGTAGAGCTTCTGCCTTGTTTGTTATACTTGCTGGGATTGGCATAACTTTAATGACTAAATCATCTGTTGCTAGCCAAGAGAAAATAAAAATCAATACCAGCCGAATATTGATTTGGAAACGATCACTATTCTTATTTATTTTAGGATTATTATTGTATGTAATGGAATGGACGGGTGATATTTTACACTACTACGGCGTTTACCTTTTCATCGCTGCATTACTAATTACTGTACGAAGAACTATACTAATATGGCTTTCTATCATTATTTTACTTGCTGCACAATATCTCCAACTTACTTTCAACGCCTTCGAAGGATGGGGAGGCACAATCCCATTTATAAACTATATAGACTTTTGGACCTTAAAAGGTTTTCTTCGTAACTTATTTTTTAATGGCTATCACCCTATTTTCCCATGGTTTTCTTTCTTCTTAATCGGTATGATAATTGGCAGATTAGATCTTCATAATAGAAAAATTAGACATAGATTGCTCTTACTCGGTATAACAGTAACGATAATTATAGAGCTATTGTCCAAAGCGTTAACTCACCTTTTTATCCCATACATTGGTGAGGAAGCATCTACATTTTTGTTTAATACAGGCCCTATTTTACCAAATATATTATACGTCGCATCTGCTGCAGGATCCGCTATTGCTATATTAATAATTTGCCTCTACATTGCTGAAAAACATGAAAAAAATTGGTTTATTACATCCATTGTACAAACAGGCCAATTAACATTAACTCATTATGTAAGTCATGTATTTATCGGTATTGGGATATTGATTCTATTAAATAGGATGGAACATCAAACACTATTATTCGTTTTACTATTTGCTACTGGATTTTTCATTTTCAGTGTATTATTTAGCGTTTTATGGAGAAAGAAATTTTCTAGAGGCCCTATCGAATGGATTATGAGGAAATTGGCCGGATAATCTCTTAGCATGCAAAAAGGAAGTTGGAATCATTCCAACTTCCTTTTTTCTTTAATTAGCCGCGTTTAATTTAATTCGGACTTTTGTCTCACCTAAAGAAAGTTCATCGTCCTGATTCGTTAAGTGACCAAATGTAAATTGCTTGACGAGTAAGTTTTCTTCCAATAAATCTTTATGACTCGTTAATGTTTGCTGTAGTTCTTCTTCTGTATCAAGAATTACATCCACTCGTAAATTAACCGGTAAATTCAACTGCTTACGATATTCTTGAACTGCACGAATAAATTCACGTGCTACTCCTTCTTGTAACAATTCCTCAGTTACATTCGTATCTAACATAACCGTATATTGTCCGTTAGTCGTATTTGAGAATCCTGATTTCGCAACTTTCTCTACTAATACATCTTCAGCCGTGACAATTACTTCTTCCCCTGCTGTTGCCTCATATACTGCTTTTTCTGTTGATACAAAATTTTGTACTTCTTCTTGTGATAATTGTTTTAACCACCCGTTTACTGCATTCACATTTTTACCAAACTTCGGTCCCGCTGTTTTAAAATTCAGCTTTAATTGATATGATGTGTATTTCGATTCATCCAGTTCAACATGGAATGCTTTCACATTTAGCTCATCCATTACGATATCACGATAAGATTCCCAATCCATATCACTTTCGTTATGCTCAAGTAATACAAGCTCTGCTAACGGCTGTTTTACTTTTAATGAATGTTGATTACGATTACTTCTTCCAAGTTCAACAACTTGTAAAACAGCGTCCATTTCCGCTTCTAACTCAGGCTGGATAAGTGATTCGTTTACAACCGGATAATCTGCTAAATGAACGCTGCTTCCTTCTAAATTCAGATGAATATCCTCAGCTACAAACGGTGTAAATGGTGCGATTAATTTACTAATTGTTACAAGCACTTCATGAAGTGTTTCATACGCAGCTGCTTTTTCAGGATTCATACCAGATTCCCAAAAACGATTGCGTGAACGTCTTACATACCAGTTACTCACTTCATCTACAAGAGCAGCAATTTCACGAGCTGCATTTGTGAATTGATAATCATCAAGTGCAGCTCTTACCTTTCTCGTTGTGCTATGCAATCTTGATAACACCCATTCATCTAATTTCGTACGCTTAACTTCATATTTTTCTTTCGGATTATATTCATCTAAACTCGCATATAACACATAGAAGCTATACACATTGACTAACGTATCTACAAATTTAGATTTCGCTTCTTGTACTGTTCTTTCAGAAAATCGTTTCGCATTCCACGGCGCACTATCAACGAGTAGAGCCCACCTTAGAGCGTCGGCACCAAACTTCTCTACTAAATCAACAGGATCTAGTGCGTTACCTTTACTTTTAGACATTTTCTGTCCTTCTTCATCTAGAACATGCCCAAGTGATAATACTCGTTTATATGGTACTTTCCCTGTATATAGTGCCGATACCGCTAATAAACTATAAAACCAGCCACGTGTTTGATCAATTCCCTCCGCAATTACATCTGCTGGAAACTGTTCTTCAAATAACTCTTTATTTTCAAACGGGTAATGATATTGCGCAAAAGGCATGGAACCACTATCAAACCAAACATCAATTACTTCTGGTGTACGGTTCATTGTACTTCCGCATTTTTCACAGCACACTTGTACTTCATCTACATATGGCTTATGCAATTCTAAATCTTCAGGCGTTTCTTTTGTACTATGCTTTCTTAATTCAGCAATACTTTTTGGTGCGAATTGATGATCACAGCTTTCACATTCCCATACGTTTAACGGTGTTCCCCAATATCTATTTCGGCTAATATTCCAGTCCACCATATTTTCTAAAAACTTACCAAAGCGTCCATGTTTCATATGATCTGGATACCACGTGACAGTATCATTATTTTGTAAAAATGTTTCTTTAATCTCAGTTGTTCGGATTAACCAACTTTCTCCTGCATAATAAAGTAATGGTGAATCACAGCGCCAACAATGTGGATAGCTATGCTCATATTTTTCTTTATGATATAGTAAACCTTCCTTTGCTAAATAACGAACGATATCAACGTCACATTCTTTTACAAACTTACCTTCAAGAAATGGTACCGCTTCTGTATACTCACCTTTTTCATCTACAACATGTAAGAACGATAACCCTTCACTTTGAACGACTTTATAATCGTCCTCCCCATATGCTGGAGCGATATGAACGAGTCCTGTACCACTATCCGCAGTAACAAAATCTGCCGCAATAACACGGTATCCATTTGTAACTTCCTTCATCGGAAACGGTGCTGTGTACGATGTATTTAATAATTCTTCACCTTTATGAACAGATAGTACTTCATAGTTTTCTTTTAGTACTTCTTGTACACGTTCTTTCGCAACAATGTACACATACCCTTCTTGTTTCACTTTAACGTATTCCATATTCGGATGTACGGCAAGTGCAACATTCGCTGGGAGTGTCCACGGTGTTGTCGTCCATCCAAGGAAATATTCATTTTCACTATCTTTCACTTTAAACTTAACTGTCGCGCTTAAATCTTTCACTGTTTTATATCCTTGTGCAACTTCATGTGAACTAAGAGATGTTTGACAGCTTGGACAATACGGTGAAACTCTATGCCCTTTATATAACAAACCTTTTTCATGAATCGTCCCTAAAATATTCCATACACTTTCGATATATGGATTCTCTAGAGTAACATACGGATCATCCATATCTACCCAATATCCAATACTCTCCGTAAATTCACGCCACTGCTTCTCATATGTGAATACACTTTCTTTACACTTTTGAATAAATGGTTCAATGCCGTACTCTTCGATTTCATGTTTACCTGAAATACCAAGTTGTTTTTCAACGCCTAATTCTACAGGTAATCCATGTGTATCCCATCCGGCTTTTCTTAAAACTTTATATCCAGCCATCGTTTTATATCTCGCTACTAAATCTTTAATCGCCCGTCCAAGTGCATGGCCGACGTGTGGTAATCCGTTCGCAGTTGGTGGCCCTTCATAAAACACAAAAGATTGTGCGCCTTCTCGATTCTGAATTGATTGCTCGAAAATACTTTGTTCGTTCCACTGCTTACGAATACGTGTTTCTCTCCCTACAGCTGACTCTTTTACATCTACTTTTTTCATGTACAATCACTCCTTTGAATTTTTTAAAAGCACACAAAAAACCCGTCCCTATGAAGTAGGGACGGGTTTACCCGCGTTACCACCCTAATTCTATTAGCTTTTCACTAATAGCACTTAGCAACGTACTAACATACGCGTTCTTTGTAACGGTAGACATCCGTCCGAGCTTACTTTATTCAGCCACGGCTCCTCGGAGATGATTTTCAAATAACGTCTGCACACCGGATTTCAGCAATACACCGGCTCTCTGGGGAACAGCTCAATATTTTACTCTTTCTCGTCTTCAGATTTGTATACTTTATTAAAAGTTATTTTATGCCATTGGGCAATTAATTGTCAACTAATTCAAAATATATTTTTATTTATACCCTTTTTCTCTATTCTTATACAATTACTTTTCAAACTCTCGCAATCCTGCTAAATCTTCATCTTCCTCTGCAAGTTCAGCGAAAAATCCTGTTTCATCTTCACGAAGCACAATTTCAAGTTCTTCTTTCGCTTCTTCATTTCTATTTAATAACGCTAAGTAACAAGCATGATCGTATCTTGCTAACAAGTCAGTAGCATCAATTGCTAATATTTCACTTGTTATTTTTTCTGCCTTTGTCGTTTGCCCAGCTTTATGATACGAAGATGCTAAAGCAAGAAGAATTGCCGTTTCATTTGGATGATGTACAGAAGCATCTTCTAATAAATAAATCGCATCCTCATACCTCTCTTGACTTTGATATACTTCTGCTAAAGCAAGGAATCCTCTACTTACAAATGGCGTTTTCTCAATTAATTGCAAGTGAATTTTTTCGGCTTTTCTTTCTTCGCCTAGCTTACATAATACATTCGCTTGTAAAAGAAGAGTATCATAATCATCCGGTAGCTCTCGAACCATTTGTTTCGTTAATTCAAAAGCATCTCGTAACATATCCTCTTCCTCACACTCAATGAAAAGATTTACAAGTTGCTTCGCTACATCATAATCCCACTTATTTTCTAACGATGTTTGTAATACCTCTATCGCTTCTTTATTCATCGCTGCATTCTCGTAAAATAGTGCAAAACGCTGCGCTGCCATACTATTTTTTGGATTTAACTTTAAGGAGATTTCAAATAAATCGATAACAACTGTAATCATTGAAATTTCCTTCGCACGATTTTTCATGCGATAAAATGCTCTTGTAAATATAGATTTTTTCGGTTGCTCATGTTGCTGCCTTTCTACTAATCTTTCGGCAACCGCAGTAGCTGCATACACAAACGCTCTACTTCTTTCTGCTTTTCTGACCTTTAACGTATGAAGTGCGTCTCTTATTTGAGATAATTTTTTATGTTGCTCCATTGCTTTTACGTACACACCAAATATACGTTCACTTTCTAAATCTTTATGCATTACTTTCAGCGCAACTTCGATTGCTTCTGCACTCTGCTTTTTAACTAGTACTTTCGCATAATGATATAGTACTTCCACATGCGCTTCATCTATTTTCATTGCGCATTCAATATATTCTTTTTCTTTATTTACCTCATCCATCGCACCATATACGTATGCAATTGCATCTAAACGCCATATTTCTGGTACCTCTTCTGCTAATTGTTCTAGTTCAACTAGCAATTCTTCATGAAGATTCAAATCTACTGAAAGCTGTGCCAAATATTCCATATTAATATGCAAAGGCTCTTCTTTCATTGCCTGGACCATATGACTTTGTTCTTTAGAACTATTTTCTTCTTTTTCATATATTTCTGCTAGTTGCACATGTACACCTGTGAAATTTTTATCCATTTCTAAACATGTTTCATACGCATGCTTCGCTTCTTGAAATTGCCCTAACGCCATGAATGTTTCACCGATTCGGAAATACGGCAATGAATCCTGTTTTTTCTTAAGTGCATCATTATACCGTTTTATTGCTTGATCATACTGTCCAATAGATTCATATAAAACACCAGCGTAACAACCGTATTCAATTACTTCCGTTTTCTCTTTTTCTAACGTTCTTAAAAACGCTATGCCTCGTTGCACAAAAGCTGTGTCTTTTATTCGATTTACATACTCATCCAACACGCTCGCTATATTAGCGTATACGCTTCGTATACCGATCTCTAATTTAGAAAGTGCAAGTTTTAACCCTTTTTCATCCCCACCTAATGCAATTTCAGCATCCCATAGCACCATGCCAGCATTCATAAGGAAATCTTGATTGTCTTCAAATTGCTTATTAATACTAACAATATAGTTTTTTGCATCCTCATATTGTTCCTTTGCCATATAAACTTGAGTTAAACCGAAATGGGCATATACATCTTCATTATTTTCTTCTAAAGAACGCTTATATATAGTTTTCGCTTCTTCAAGTTCATCATTTTGAAAATGCACATCTCCTAAACGAACATATAAAGATGCCTGATCTTCACAATTTTGAATTCCTTGGAATAAAATTTCCTTCGCATTATTCCCATCATCCAAATCTGATTCATAGATTTCCGAAAGCTTCGTATATAAATACGCTGCCGTTTTATCTAATTGAATTGCTACTTTAAGTCCTTTTACCGCCAAATACACTTTTCCTAAATGCTGAGCACATCTTGCACGTTCATACCATATGTGCGCTTCACACTTATATTCTTTTAATAAATCATTAAAGAATCCATATGCTTCTTCATATCGTTCTAAATCTATTAAAATCAAACCGTGATTTACAAGTGTAAACCTTTCTGGGCTACGTTCTATAGCTGTTAGAGAATACTCTAGCCCCTTTTCGGATTGATCCATATACATGTATGATAATGCTAAGAAACTCCACGCAACTGGTTGATCTGCATCCAATTGTAATGATGAACGAAAACTAGCAATGGCTTCTGCATAATTATCTTGCTCAAAAGAGTAACGTCCATTTATAAAATGATACAACGCTTGATTGCTTTTCTTCTCCACACTTTGAAGCATATGTCCTGCTTTTTCCATATCTTGCAGGCGAATAAAACACTGTGCACTATGCAATTTCACAAAGTCAGAGCTCGGAAACTTTTCCATTAATTTTTCTATACAAAACTGAATAAAATCTTTATCTACTTCAGCATCTAAATGTTTAATCGTATATAGCCAAGTGTTTGGATTTTCACTTGTTTCTTTTAAAAATAGTACTAACTTTTCAATCCCCTCTTTATCTTGCTCAGCTAAATGATCTGTAAGAGAAAAGATTGTTTTATAATAAGTGTGTTCTTCCTCATTTAAAAATGAAAGTTGTTCTATTCTATCTTTCGGTATAAACGTAATAGCTAAACAATCTGTATAACGATATTTTTCTTGCAACTTATCATATTCCACAAGAATCGGTTCCAAGAAATTCGGATCTTGAATATAAAAAGCTTGCAGTACATCGTCATAACCAGAAAGCACTTGTACATGGGAAGCGTGCTCAATATCTATACTTAATAAAACGGGAATACCTTGATTGAGTAATCTCTTATAATTTTCCTCATTCCCTTGAAAATAACGATATTCGTAACCTTGCTCTTCTATATATGTAACTGTATCTGAAAACTTAGAACCTGTTACATCAAAAATATATTGTGCAATTTCATCTTGCGTACGTTTTTCTCCCCATACCCCTAACATCATTTCCAAACTTGTCGGAACGCAATAGTTATCCTTTTGTACAACCGGAACTATCGGTAAACGAACCTTTTTTCCATCAGGATTTTTTTCTATATGATGATATAGAGAATTCTTCAAACTCTTTTCACTTTTCAATAGTGCTTGCAAATCGTGAATACTATTCGTTTTATAAAATGCTTCTGCACGTAAATGTATAAAATAAGTTGTATATGCATGATGCGGAAGCATATGATTAATTTTATCTATTACCGCTAACATTTCTTCATAGCGCTCTAAATCTAATAAATATTTTACTTTTTCAAAATAGAAATATGGTACTTGAGGGAACTTTGCAATCGCATCATTAATAAGTTGTAATGCTCGCTGCTGTTCACCTTTATATGCATATAATTGCGCCAATAAGTACGTAGCTAACTCTTCACAATCTTTATGCTGCTGACCGGATAAAAGTTGTTCCTCTGCCTTCTCCCACTCACCAGTCTGTATATATAAGTAACCCCATTTATCAAAAACTGCACGTGTACTATACTTTTCCGCCTTTTGCATATAGGCATAGGCCTCTTCATTTCGCTTCATATCTAACAAACATCTAACTAACGTAAAATATGCTTTCGTTAAAACATCCGCATCAGTTTCCTCTTCATTTACCTCTTCCAAAGAATCTTTTAACAATTGTTCAGCATCAAGAATTTTACGCTCATCAATTAACTCATCACAATATAAAGAGAGCGTTCTCATATTTGGGAATTTTTTATACGTATACCGAATTAAAAAGGAGCTATATTGATGCATCAAACCTTCATCAGCAAGACGAATTAATGTATCAAACTCCTTGGGTGACGAGACGTTAGAAAGCCAGTTCTTCGCGTATGATAACTTATTCGTTTCTTTTATATGTGCAATTTCATTATTTATCTCATGTAATCCATCTACAAATCTCTTTTCTTTCAAACAAATTTCTAATTGTTTAAAATCTAGCATGTATTCACCTCAAATAATTATTTATACTGCCATTTGCAAGCAGTATTCTAACCTACTTGCTTAGATTTTACACATCATATAGTATGCATTCAACTAAAACCTCATATAATGAACGATATTATTTAATATTATTCAAGTTTATAACTATTTATAATAAAAACGAGTATTTTGGCCCTTATTTTGTTTAATTTAGTAAAATATCATATATTCAAAAAACCCTTTCAAATATGTTGAAAGGGCTCTTTTG
>NZ_JBALMG010000093.1:0-796 GCF_036963225.1 Bacillus sp. JJ783
AAATAACATATTACTATAATTAAAATATTTTCACCTTACTATTAAACAACTTTTGAATTTCAGCTTAATACTTCTCATCTTTCAAATGAAAATTAATAATAGCCTTATATAAAAATGCTGCATATTGCTCACGTGTTACAAATTTATTTGGTTCAAATTTTCCATTCCCTGTTCCTATTATGACATTATTAGATTGCAATGCACTAATTGCATTTTTTGCCCAATAATTATTTGGTACATCTGTAAATGTATGTTTCTTCTTCACTTCAAATGAAAATGCTCGTGTAAGGACTTGTGCTACTTCTGCACGTGTTATCGTTTCCCTCGGTCTGAAATTCCCCTTCTCATCGCCTTTAAAAATACCATGTTCTGTTAATGCTAAAATTTCCTTTGGAAACATTGTTGATCTTTCAGAAATATCTTTATACGGATTATGTAACGGTCCTTCATGTTTTATATTAAGTGCGCGATACAGTACTGCCGCCACTTGTTCTCGCGTTACATTATCGCCAACACCAAATTTCCCATTTCCATAACCTAGCATAACTTTATTATATGCAACGTCTATAATATATTCATATGCCCAATAGTCTACTGGAACATCATCAAATACAATCATTTCTGGATACTCTTCTGCTTTTATATTAGGAACATTTGCATTTAATAATAAACCACCCATAATAGTCGCTGCCGTCATTATACGCAACATTCTTTTTTTCATTGCCCTCTCTCCTTCATTTCCATTTCATTAAAATGGAAAATAATAGACTACATTCTTTTTCCATATTACATATGC
>NZ_JBALMG010000093.1:832-11841 GCF_036963225.1 Bacillus sp. JJ783
TTACATATGCTGTATTTACAAATTTCATGTAATACATTCATTTTTAACATCTATTATTTTGAAGATTACTACTAAAGGAAAGCAAATTCGTCCTCATTTCAATTGGTATACCGAATCATAGACAAATTATTATGACGTACACTCTGTAAATCCTTCTTCAGTTTCAAAGGATTTACAATGTTGTACACTAACATATTCTATAAGATTTTCATTAAATCCTTTGCTTATAAAAACTTCATTTTTCAGACAAAAAAGTGCAAATATTGTCCATTTGCACTAAAAAACATTCCACCTATTAACGTTAATGACGTAGCTACTTTTAATCCCGGTAAATATTATGCTTCTGAGTACACTTTCACTCTTTCATCCCTCGGCTTCCAGAAAGTAAGTGCCATTCCTACAAATATAAGGATAATCCCCACTACTTGCATACTAGTCGGTCTAAATCCGGTAAAGACTGTATCTAATAGTATTGCAACCGCAGGATCTAAAAACACTAATACCGAAATTAATCTCGTCGATAAATCTCTTAGACTGTCAAAAAATAAATAATATACAAATCCCGTATGTATAAGACCTGTCGCTGTGATCATCATCCAGTTCATCTCTGTTAATCCTTGAAACTTCCCGAAGTCTACGAATGGTAGCAATAAAAATATACCTAAAAATGTTTGTAAAAATGTCATCGCATATGCGCTCGTATACCGAATTCCTTTTCCTAATAAAGTGGTAAAAGCATAAAATACAGCTGCAAGAAGTGCCCATACCATTCCAGACGACATAAGTTTTTCGAGCGATAGACTTCCATCTACTCCAGCTACTAAAACTGTACCAATAAAACAAATGACAATGGACATGACCGCAAACACTGTAAGTCTCTCTTTAAATACAATACTACCAATCATTAATACGATAATGGGTGCAAGATGATACACAGAAATCGCAATTGTAATCGACATGACTTCAAACGCTTTAAATAAAAATACCCAGTTAAAAACGAGAAATACACCACAAGCTAATATTTGTATGGTTTCTTTTTTGTTCCATTTCTCACTTTTGTATTGCCCTGTTACGAACCAACATAATGCTAAAAATAAAGTCGCACAAATACAACGAACAAATACTAATTCAAAAGACGGTAAACCAGTTTGTACAGAAAAAAATCCAATCGATCCGAAAATAGACATCGAAAGAATCATTTTTATAGCTGGCATTGATTTTGAATGAAACAAAATATTAACCTCCTAAATATTTAACTGAACATTCCATATATTATACACTATAATTTTCCAATACTCGAATACTCCATAATAAAAAGAAGCAGTACACTACTGCTTCTTCTGTTTTTCATATTGTTCAAACGTATGAATTCTTTCAAAAATTGGCGGATGTGTGTATAAGAAAAATTTCACTAACGCAGGCGGATTCACTTGGCTTAAACTTGTTTTTGATAAATATTGAAAAGTTTTTACACCAGATTTCCCATCTTTCGTCATATCTAAAGCGTATTGATCTGCCGCTCGTTCTTCTATACGTGAAACATAGTTTGTTGCTGGCTGTGATGCAAAAGATAATAACGAGGAAATTAAGAAAAACAAAGGTAAAATTGAAAAACATGCCACTTTTGAAATTTGCAGCGTATCTCCCCATTTTCGAATACACATATTTAAAATACGACTAATTACATACATACCTACAAACGATAACAAGACATAGCTCGCAACGCCCCAATATATATGTTTCATTACGTAATGTCCCATTTCATGAGCCATTATAAATAAAATCTCTTTATCTTTTAATTGCTTAAGCGTTGTATCCCACATTACAATACGCGAGTTAAGACCAATTCCTGTTACATATGCATTTAACGAATTCGTTTTTTTCGACATATTTACTTCATATACATGTTTAGCAGGAATGTCAGCTTTGTCTGCCATCGCTAAAATTTTCGTTTCTAACTCTTTATTTTTCAGCGTCGAGAAATCGTTATACAGTGGATCAATAATAACAGGTTGCACAAACGTTAAAAAAATCGTAAACGGAACAGAGAGTGCCCATCCTGCTAGCCACCATCTCTTCGGGAATTTACGGATGAGCCATAATAAAACCGTAACAATGAGGAACATAGTCGCATAGTTCACCCAAAAATCGATGACGTGATCTTTAATCCAGCTTTGTGTACTTTGCGTTGAAATGCCGTAATCAACGGACACTTTACGGCCGATCCATTGCATCGGTAATGCTAGTACCGTTGTGAGTAATGATAAATAAAAGAAATAAATCGCAACTTGTAAGACATTTATTTTGGTCGTTTCCTTCGACCATTTCTCAAACTTTTTTGAAATACCGAGCACGAGTACAAATAATAAAATGATCCATTCAAGAGGCGTCGCTAAAAAGAACAGTAAATTTTTCACGCGCGAATAATCTTGGCTTAGCGTAAGCTCTTTCGCATTCATAAAAGTTTCTGGATCTGCACTCGTACCTTTATACATCTCCGGAATGAGTTCATGATTCCATCCAAATAAATACCAATATATAAATAACGCAAACCCAACGTACAAAAAAAGCGACCACCCAATAACTTTCCTCACGTTATTCCCTCCTCTATGCTGCCTGTCTATTATTATTGTAAGTTCATACTTTCAAAATTAGAACAAGCTAATCGTGAGAATTGTTCTAGCCCGTTCAATTTACATAAAAAAAACTCTTCTATTACAAGAAGAGTTTCACCTATTTTTAGACACTTTCCTCGGTTCATAATCCGGGATAAGAAAAGCACTTACAAACCAACATATTAGACCAGCGCCTTTTACATATTTTATATATTCATAGTCTTGGAAAAATAGCGTCGTTATAATAATCGTAAAAAAACCTACTAAAACAAGTATATACCCTATTTGTTTCTTCGATAACATAGATACTCTCCCCTTAAGGCAGTACATCTATTAACAAACTGAAATCTTGTACAGAAAAAGAACTATATTTCATAATACCTTGTACAGCTAAAAGTAAAACAAGACCAATCACACACATATAGTTCACACTTTCGTCACTCTTTTTTTCAGTAACCATGCCACCACTTATACATAAAACCCCTAATAAATGGAGCGCTAAATACATGAAAAAGTAGGCTTCCTCCCAGCGGAGAATAACATTTACTGTCGTTATTAGCACTATGCTAAGTAAAATCAAATAAAAAAACTTATTTGATGATATCGTTTCATTCATATAATTTTATACATCCCTTTCAAATTTCGAATTAATGATGTTTCAAAGCTATAAAGTAAATGATTGTTTTCATACTATAAAACAAAAGGAAAGCCACTATTACTTTCACGAATATTTTATGAACCCACATATACTTCTCTTCATTTTTTCTGAAGATGCGCTTCATCATTTCTTCTACAATTAGACCAAATATTAGTAAAACCCCTAATACAATAAGAAGAGAAATAATATTTTCTTTTAAATGAGTACTAGAAAATAAGTAATACTCTGGAAACACAATCGTATCTACTACAGGTTGAAGCCAATGGCAAACGTTTCTATCACACATATCTGTAATAGACGTAGAATCTATAATGTCTTTCAATATTTTTTCAATCGTCTTCTTCATCTCATTTATCTCCCACTACATCTGCAAAACTCTTTACCTGCTCTGCATATATAACTGGCACTTCTTTACTCCAGTATTTGCGGTTCACAAATAAAAAAATGAGTACTAAATTTAATCCTGTTATAAAAATAATAAGTCCTGGAAAGAATGTCGTATAGTTTGAGAAATCTGCAAAACTCATGATCTTTTCTCTACTTACTAGGAAAGATGCACAGAGTACAAATGTATTGTTTAACATGTGTATCGCAATTGGCATGAGTAAGCTTTTCGTACGAATATATACAATTGATAGTACGACGCTAAACACAACTGCGCCAAGGAAATCAACATGTAAGCAAGCAAATAAAAGTGCTACAACGACCATCGCTATACCAGTTCCCCATTTTGCTGCAAAACGTTGAAGTAAAAATCCTCGAAACACAAATTCTCCGATAATAGGCGCGATAAATACAACCATAATAAATTGATATACATATCCCCCGGTACTATCTATAATCGGTTCATGCAAGGCATTCATAATAAAATCTGGTGTAATCCATGCAAAGCTGTACATGTACAAAATAAGATAGCCGTAACTAAACATACAAAGCATAATCGCGATGTACAAAACTTGCACCAAGTTAAATGTTTCATTTTTATTAACAAATAATGAAAATGAAACACGGTGCTTTCTATACTCATAAAAAATCCATGCAATCGGAAGGATATAAAATATAAGTATATTTATAAAAGAAGAATTTTGTATATGAAATGTACTTTCTAACAATTCCCCGCTACTTCTCGCTACTAAAATTAATAGTGCAAATACAATTAAAAAATATCTAGCTCGCATCATTTGAAACGGATTCACACTCATCTCCTCCCCTATGTTACTTTTATCATATCATTTGATTCTTAATTTTTTGTGAAAGAAAACCTTAAATTTTCCTTAAAAATTCCATATGTTACAAAAAGATGATATGATATTCGAGGAAATTAAGGGGGGTTCTTATGTATCAAGCAAATATATTACTCATCGATGATGAAACAGCAATTTTACAACTACTAACTACCATTCTTGAAAAAGAAGGTTTTTCTCATATTACAACTGCTACATCAGCTGAATTAGCTTTATCTCTCACCGAAAAAAACAATTACGATTTAATTATTTTAGATGTCATGCTTCCTGGACAATCTGGTTTTGATATTTGTCCGATTATTCGCCAACAAACAGATTGTCCGATTTTCTTCCTATCAGCGAAGGCATCTGATTTAGATAAAATATCTGGATTTTCATACGGTGCAGATGATTATATTACGAAGCCATTTAATCCATTAGAAGTCGTAGCTCGTATGAAAGCACAACTTCGAAGACATATGAAACAAACAGTACCACACGAACAAAACGCACACTCCATTTCATTTGGGAGATTTGAAATTGATCAACATTCTGCGGAACTAACAGTAGATGGGAACGTTGTCGAATGTTCCGCTCAACTGTTTCAACTACTACTCTTCTTTTGCGAGAATCCGAACTACGTATTTTCGAAAGAAGAAATATACGAAAAAGTTTGGGGAGCACCAGCCTATAATGGCGATGACAATACTGTTATGGTTCACATTCGAAAACTACGTGAAAAAATTGAACAAAATCCAAGTAATCCATTGTACATCAAAACGGTTCGTGGACTTGGCTATAAGTTCGTTACAAAGTAGGGTGACGATATGAATTTTAATAAACGACTTATAATCCAGTTTATCTTACAACACGTTTTTGTCTTAGTTACGTTACTTATCGCAGTAGTTGCTTCTTTTTCTTATTTAATTTTTCTTCTTAATAGTACTTTATATGAACCTAATATTTCTGATTATGATACCTTTACAATCTCCGAATATATTTCTTCCGAAGGAAATAATATTACTTTAAATTCTAAGGTGAAAGATTTAATAACAGAAAAGAGTGATTGGCTTCAAATTGTAGATGAAGATGGAAAGGCCCTTTACAACTTTAATACACCTAACGATGTTCCGACTTCTTACACGAAGATATCCTTACTTACATATTTACAAAATAGTAGCGAAAATCTTTATAAGCTTAACTATTGGGAAATTAAATTAGAAAAGAAACCAGTGCTCGTTATTTACGGTGCCAAACTAAAAAGTAATGCATTACTAAAAACGATACAACAAGGACATCTTTCTTTATCATTAAATGAATTTGCATTAACTGAACAAGAAAAACAATTAATTTCTAAAGAAAAAGCAACACTGCAAGTATTTAATAACAATGGCGAAGAAGTTTTTTCCTATCCAACTGGGAAGAAAAAAACATTTTCGGCTATAAAAACGGCTCTTAATGAAAAAGAACCGTGGAATTATAAAGAAAATACGTCTAGTTTTTACGATTCAAATAGCGGTCATCTCGTCGTTGTATCCGCCCCAAACGTTCATTATTATCCAGATGATGTATTAGATGATGTATTTACCAAGAAACTTCTAATCGGATGTAGCTTAATCCTCCTTATTGTGTTTGTTTATTTAGTCATTCTTTCAATTTGGTATGGAAATAAGTTTGGAAAGCCTCTATTACACACGATGCGCTGGCTTAAAAACATAGCTGGTGGAAAATATGAAGAGCCTGTTAGTAAAAAAGGCAAACCTGTTCGGTTCCGGCGCTCCGGTAAAGAAAAATGGTCGTTCCGCATATTTAAAGATGTTACAAACTCACTAGAGCACCTTTCTATTACTTTGAAAAAGAACGATGCAATGAGAAAAGTTTTGCAACAAACACGTGAAGAGTGGATTACCGGCCTGACGCATGATCTAAAAACACCGCTTAGCTCTATATACGGCTATGCATTATTACTAGAATCGAAGCAATATAATTGGACTGATCAAGACATTCAACAATTTGGCCATGTAATGAAAGAAAAATCTCAATATATGACTACATTAATTGACGACTTAAGCTTAACATATCAATTAAAAAATGATACTCTTCCTGCACAACACGTAAATGTTGAAATTAATCAGTTCGTCCAAAAAGTATTATTACAATTTATTAATAACCCGACACTACAAAATCAAAACATTGAATTCGTGCCAAGTTCAAGCAAAATCCAATATTTTATTGAAGAAAAATGGTTCCAACGTATTATCGAAAACTTATTAGCAAACGCTGTAAAACATAATAATGAAACAACAAACGTAATCGTAAAACTTTCGCAAAATACAAATTCATTTACACTATCTATTTCAGATGATGGAAAAGGTATGGACGATAAAACGAAGGGGCTTCTATTCGAGCGATATTACAGAGGAACGAATACAGAAGAAAGCAACATTGGAACTGGCCTTGGCCTCGCCATTACAAAACAGCTCGTTCATGCCCATAACGGAACGATTTCCATTGATAGTGAGCTTGGACAAGGAACGACGATTATTATTGTGTTTCCGTTTAGTTCGTAGAAAAGACGCTGTAGGGCGTCTTTTTTCGAGGAATTTTTTCGATGAATGAAATTATGAAGTGGTTTTTCTTAGTAGTTCTACGATACATGAAATTATATCGGCGATTTTTTCATTATATCAGCGCAACTCAAGATATATCAGCGATTTTCTCATTATATCGGCGCAACTCAAGATATATCAGCGATTTTCAAGATATATCGATTTACCGACAAAAATCGTCAAATGTAGCAACCTATATGATAAAAAAGCGAACCTCTCCGGTTCGCTTTTCCTCTTATTATTTCTTCTTCACCGGTATCCAAAGCTCAACTTGAGCGAACTCACTCTTATCTGCATGGCAACGCTCATCGTATAGTTCAAACTCTGTAACTCCGCAATGTTCATATCCTGAATGCGGGAACCATTCTGAGAATACTGCATTCCACGTTTGGTGAATAGACGATACCATTTCTTCATGAGGAACTTTTGGCGTTGTAAATACTGCATACGTTGCGGATGGGAATGTACGCTTTGCAATTGCATTTGGTACATTGTCAAAGTCTGTAACTTCCATTCCGATAATATAAGTGAAGTCCCCTGTTTCTAAATTAAAATCTGTACACAATCCAAGCTCTACCCATTGGCTCGTATCTTTACGATTTGGAATTGTCGTTCCAAGATCCTTTTGTAAATACTCCTGCCAGAAGACCGGGATATCTTGATGATTTTTCCCCTCTTTACTTGTCGTCTTCAGCTCATAACCCGCCATTAAAAATTCTGGTTTATTTACAATACGATATTCCATTTGTATGCCCCCTAAATATGGATTTAATTTTCTTTGTTTTACATTCACTCTATAATACATCGGTGTTTCAATTTCTTGTTTTCGATATTCACTTGGTGTCATTTGAAATAATTTTTTAAAGGCTCTCGTGAACGTCTCGTGAGATTGAAAGCCATGCTCAAATGCGACATCAATAATTTTTTCATCGGTATGAGAAAGTTGATAAGCTGCCCGGGCTAACCTCCTCTTCCGAACATACTCCATTACTGTATCGCCTACTAACGCCTGAAATACACGATGAAAATGCGATTCAGAAAAACATGCAATGCGAGCTAAATTACGTAGCGTTTGCTTTTCCATTACATCTTCTTCAATATAATCAATTGCCCTTTGAATTTGAGTTTCATAGCTTTCCAACTCTGTTCACCCGCCTTATATGTATTATGATAAAAGAGAACGCAAACCAATTCTTGACGTTTTTTACTATAATTCCATAAAAAAATGTAACTTTTTTATATGTATTTCGTTGTTATGTATGAAGGGAGGGAAATGTAGTGAAACAAAGTCAATCATTAGAAGACATTTACTCAGAGCACATGCATGATTTATTTCGCTATCTTCTCTCCCTAACCGGAGATCCCCACTGTGCTGAAGATCTCATGCAAGAAACTTTTTACCGAATGCTCGTCCATATTGACTATTATAAAGGAGAAGAAATTAGGCCTTGGTTATTTACAATTGCCTACAACGCCTTTATCGATTGGTACCGAAAAGAAAAGAAGTATAAAACAACGCAAATTGAAGAATTCCATTTACCAAACGTGCCAAGTACAGAGCACTCTTATTTCGTAAAACATGAAATTACTAGTTGGTTACAAAGTATATCCTCACTTCCGCTAGAAAGACGAAATGTGTTGCTACTACGAGATTACTACGGATTCTCCTATAAGGAAATAGCAGAAATGACTAACCTCTCGTTAGCAAAAGTAAAAATTGAATTACACCGAGGACGAAAAGAAGCAAAAATCATAAAGGAGTGATGCAGATGGGCTGTGCAGAGTTTAAAAAACTGTGGGAGAAATATGAAGACGAAACACTCACACATGACGAACAAGAAAAATTAGAAAGTCATATTGAGACATGCAAAGAGTGTGAAGTGCATTTGGATGAATTATTAACAAAAACAGAACCCGTTAAGAAAAAGTTACCGCCAAAAGATCTTAAAGTTCCTTTTTGGAGGATTAAATGGAAACATCGTTTGCAGATGTTTGGTTTTATACTATCAATTTGCATCATTATATATATGATCGGCGGAGTATTATCTGCCTTTTATTTTCAAGCTAATAATGATAAAAGGCTAGAAGAAATAAGAGAGGTTCCCTCCCTTGTACTTGAAGCAACTATCCCAAATAGCCGCGTTACGGGGGGCGGAACAAGTGTAGAAGCTTTCTTCCGTACGCACAGCCACTTTAATTTAGTGAAAACGGTTGGTAAAAAAGAAATGCCACTCGGTACATTAGAAACAAAGAGCTTCCTATCATCTTTAGATGTCACAAACAAATCTTGGATGAATACATTTTATCAGCCAAAACTTTTCTTTGTTCATCCAAAAACAGAGCAGGGTGATTATTTAAAGGAATCTTCCAAAAAAGTATGGGATACACTTGCAAAAGTACATGAGGGAACAGTTGCCGAAGTTGCAATTTCTTTTGACAAACCTTACACTTTACAAGAATTAGAGCCACTTTTATATAGTGTATTTGAAGCACAAGAACTCCCTCCAACTCCTGCATGGTACGCTTTAGATACGGGCCAAGAAAAAACAACTGCAGGAAATTTCATCCTAACTGGTGGGGAAGCTATAGGGTTTCCAGAACATGTAAGATTCCTTAATAGTGAAACAGACACGCAGAAAACGCAAGAAGACAAAGTAATTGAAATGATGCGTATTCTTTCTACACATAAAAAAACTGTAAGTACAGTTGCTATGCTTCCTGAAAGCGAACTAAATTTAGATAAACGTTATACATATGTAAAAGATAACGGCGTAAAAGTATACGGCATTGTCATTACTGGCCCGTCAAAAGAATTATTAAAATTACAAAACTCGCCTCACATACGTTATGCGACTCTTGGAGATATTGAGGTTTGGAATTGGTTTGATTGATACTGAAAAAGAAGTAGCACATTAAAAAATGATGTGCTACTTCTTTTTTCGTTTACTACTCACTAAAAACAGTAACTTTCGAAATCTTAATAATGATAAAAGATTAGAAAAAACTAACTACTATTTCCTGTGCATCCCTTTTAATAATGCCCTAAACAATGTAACAATTTTATATTTCACTAACAGAATCCGTGAATAAAGCGTGAAACACGTTAACTTCCCCCATACGTAAACATTCCGTTTCTATATCAGGAATTGCAGTTCTAGCAACCTCTCGTTCTACTCTTATAAACCCTTTTGTGTTCATTAGTTTTTCAAATTCACAAATGGTATCCATTTCTACATCGGTTGTTTCAAAAGTCCATTCTCTTAACTCTTCATCATATGTTGTTTTTAATACGTAGTAATAATAATATTTATTAAGTAAGCTAACAAAAACCCCTAAATCAAGACGCTCGCCTCTTGATTTACGTATCCAATCAATATCATCATTTAACATCGGTTCTTTTCCATTTAATAACACGTTATACTCTAAACAATTGTATAGGTTTAAATCTGTATAGTCTGAAACATGATAATCGCAAAATGTTGACTCGATTAAGGACAAAACTTCCTTTTGAAAGCTTTTGTTTTCTATAAATGTTTCTTTTAGCTCTATAAATCGTTTATGCTCTTTAGATTCCTCGTACAATTCTTCTTCTTTCGCAATATTTTTTGGAAAGAATTTGTAAACTGTTTCTTTTAAATCATTCATCATTTCAGGTTCCGCCGTTTTAAACATTCTGTAAATCCCCCTATGTTAAAAAGAATTCTCGCCGCGATAAAGAATCATACCCCAAATATGTTATTAATTAACAAATAAATTATATTAAAATAAGCAATGTGATTCAATTCTGTTTTTTAAATTTTTTTCTGTTATAATGGCTGATTCCGAACATTTGGTTTATCATAATATGAAAATCACAACAAAAAACGACAAAAACCTTTGAATTACCTTAAATGATAGAAAAATC
>NZ_JBALMG010000094.1:0-4931 GCF_036963225.1 Bacillus sp. JJ783
TCTAACTATAATTTATAGATATTTATTACTCTCCAACGTACTGAAGATCTCCTGATTTATGTAATGCGGCTGTTACTTCATCACCGAAATTATTTAAAGAGAATGTTTGCTCTTCTATCGGATCCATTCCTGTAGCTTCACCTATCTTGCCGTCTTGAAGTTCCCAGAAATAGTTATGTTCTTCTACGATTTTACTAAAATCTCTATTTACCCATCTTTCAGTGATTGCTAATAGTTCTTCTTTGTTCTTAAAATCATTTTGGTTTAGAATGCTTCTTACTTTTCCTGCATTCTTTTTAGACATAGGAGTTGCTCCCCGTCCGTCATTCACTTTTACTTTTTGATGAGTCATGCTATGCATAGCTGAAATAACTTCTTCTTCAGTAGAATTTTTAGTGATGTGAAGTTGTGCATTTGAACCTTCAATTTCTGCTTCATTCGATGGTGGTGCTTCTTTATAATCAGACTCTGCAAAAGCATGCTTCTCACTACCCATTGGTACTTCAGCAAACTGTAACATTCCATAAGTCATACCAGCTGCAAGTACTATTACCCCTATGATAGATCCTAGCCAATACGTTAACTTCTTGTCCATATTCACTTCCTCTAGCTACATTTTAATATTCCATATAAATAATATTATATCAAATTACCTTTTTATGGATATACCATTTTACCACGTTAAGTTATATTGTTCATCGAGAAATATGATTCAAATCTATATTTTGCTAGATATTTAATTACGACTAACTCCTAATTTCGATTCAACTTCAGTTAGATTAGCTAATGCGTTAATTAGTTTTTGATCGGAAAGTTTAATGGATTTTTGAGCTTCCTCCATTCTTTCTTTCAACGGAGCGATACCTTTCATCCCTTGAGTTACAGCTCTTCCAGCATTACTTCTATAATTCGTTGCTAGTCCAAACTCTACTCTAAATTTTTCGATTTTTTCTTTTAATACAGGATCGCTTAGTTTCGCACCATCTTTAAATACTGTATTTTTATTGGACAGTTCATCGTATCTATTTGTAACTGCCTCCATTTTCTCTTTTAAAGCGTTCTGATCGACAGATGCAGGGTCTTTACTTGCTTCGCCCCAAATAGGTCGCCATTCTTGATTCCATATCTCATCATATTCTTTTATCATGGAATCAATTTTTGGTTTAAGCTCATTTTCATATGTACTTTTATCAGTATTTACAGCTGTTTTTTGTTGCTCTTGTTTTTTCTTATCTTCATCTTGTTTGCGTTGTTCTTCAACCTTTTTTTGTTCATCAGCTTTCTTTTGATCTTCCTCGTTTTTCTTTTTAGTTTCATCTTGTTTTGCTTCAGTAGCAGTTACTTTTACGTCTTTCTTTTTTCCTTGTTCTGGCTTAGGTGAAAGTGAAGCAAAAACTATAAATAGTACGAAACAAGATATTGCCGAGATAACCAGTTTCTTTTTCTCTTTCTTTTTAATAGCAGCTATAACTAGCATTACGATAAAAATAATGAATGCTAAGAGGCATAGCAACATTAATCCTTGCATAATAAACCCTCTTTTCTGTTATTTCTTAACTTACAGATAAACAAATGTAAGATTTCCTGCACAAGCATAACAGAAACAGTTACAACTATTTTGTCATATTATGTCGAAAGTAAATAAAAAAAGAGAGCCGTAGTCCTTATTAATGTTATTTTTTCACCTGAGGATGCCAATTTTCTTGTTTGGGGGTATTTGCTTTTNNGTATAAACGTGAAAAAACTCCTAACAAATTTTGTTAGGAGTTTTTTAAAATACATGATATTTTATTTGTCAATATTTCTTCAATCTTCATTATTGATTTCTATTGTGCCTGTTCTAGCACTAACCTTTAAAATATTTAACAGATTATCAGGTGTCTTGATTTCCAATTCATATTCAAATTTAGATTGTGCTAAGTTGTCATCTTCTAATTCGAATTCTTTTTTCACATTAATAATTTCTCCATTTGTATGAGCTAAAGAAATTTCACGAACTTGTTTCTCTGTGTAGTTTTCATTCTTTTTTGCATAATTGTAACCCATACCATAATATCCACCAACAATAGCAATACCACTTACTAAAATAGCAATTACACTTATAATTATTTTCTTTTTATGTTTTAACATTTTCATCCACTCCTTAATGATTAATCATCTATTCCAAATCTTACTTCAAGTGCATTTTCTGCTTGCTCTAATTGATCTTCAAGTATATCTTGTTCTCTTTCTTGTATTTGATATTGTTCAACAGTTATCGTTCCAGCATGATAATCTGCTTCTAGCTGATCATCAGATAGATCTATCTTGTCATCTAATTGGTCAATTTCTTTTTTACTGCTAAGTACGTATTTAAGCTTTCTTCTTTTGCTCCAACTGGTTTCGTGTTATTTGCCTTTTCAACAATAGATGTGACTTCGTTTTTGAAATCTTGTGTTTGCTTAGTATCATTCATAGCAGGCCCTGTTTCGTGTGGTTCTTGTTGTAGTTGAGCACCTTCCTTTTGTGATTTATCATTTTCTACTTTCAGTTGTTGCACTTCTGTATCGTTATCAGCTTGAGTAGAACAAGCTGTTAAAAATAAACAAGACATTGCTCCAATCATCATCCATTTTCCCATTATGTTCTCCTCCCTTTACATGTGCACCTTATCCATGTCTTTATATTACTGAACAAACATTAAAGGAAGATTAATGTGCAAAAAATAAAATGATATAATTAAATAGTTTCTAATCTTTCTTTAATGTTTTGGAATTATAGTGATACATATAAATAAGAAGAAAAGGAGAATGTTAATGCGAGTTCTTATTGTCGAAGATGAACAAGACTTACAAAATATATTGGTAAAACGATTAAATGCAGAATATTATAGTGTCGATGGATGTGGGAATGGAGAAGATGCTTTGGATTATATAAGCATGGCTACCTACGATTTGATTGTGCTTGACATTATGATTCCCGGAATAGATGGTTTACAAGTATTACAAAGATTACGCGCGGACAATAATACAACTCCTGTCTTGCTTCTTACAGCTAAAGATACAATCGATGATCGCGTAACAGGACTCGACTTAGGTGCGGACGATTATTTAGTAAAGCCGTTTGCTTTTGACGAACTGTTAGCAAGAATTCGAGTGTTGATGCGAAGAAAAACAGGAAATACATCTAATGTGTTTGAAATCGCTGACCTAGTGGTGGATTGCAATATGCATAAAGTAACAAGGGGAGATCGAGTTATCAATCTTTCCAGTAAAGAATTTGCTATTTTAGAATATATGATTCGTAATAAAGAAGTTGTGTTGACACGGGATAAAATTGAGCAACATGTATGGAATTACGACTATGAAGGTGGCTCGAATATTATTGATGTTTACGTCCGATACCTTCGTAAAAAAATTGATAGCCAGTTTGAAACGAAGGTAATTCATACAGTACGAGGCACTGGTTACGTATTGCGAGTAGAATCATGAAAAGACTATCAATAAAAATGAGAGTGACCCTGTGGTATACGGGGCTAATTGTAATTATTATGGCACTCGTGTTAGCTTTTATTTTAACTTCTTCAGATAAAGTTTTGCTGTTTAATATGAAAGGTCAATTGAAGAGCACAGTAAAAGAAAGCATTGAAGATATCGAATATAAGCATGGACAGTTAAAGATTGACGATGAATTTGAAGCCTTAGAAGATGGAGTAAATATCATCATTTATAGTAAACAAGGTGAGCTGCTGGCAGGACATAGTCCAACAGGATTTAATAAAAAGGTATCGCTTAAATCCGATGAAATACAAACCATTAAAGACGGTAATAAAGAATGGATTGTATATGATTTTCTCCATAATGTAGGCGGCGATGAGCAAGTCTGGGTTCGTGGAATAATGACCATGAATCAATTATCATCAACCATGAATACGCTTATTGTGGTAACACTCATCTCATTTCCATTACTTATTCTCATTGCGGCAGTGGGAGGATATTTTATTACGCAAAGAGCGTTTCGACCTGTGCAACAAATGAGTGATTCAGCTAGTAAAATTGGTGACGGTAAAGACCTTTCGAAGAGAATTAATTTACAAGGTTCATCGAAAGACGAAATGTATCATTTAGCACAAACCTTTGACAAAATGTTTGTGCGATTGGAGACATCATTCGAAAGTGAAAAACAATTTACATCTGACGCATCTCATGAATTAAGAACACCAACATCTGTTATTATTTCGCAATGCGAATACGCTTTATCGCAGAGGAATAATCCGAAAGAAATGGAAGAATCGTTAGAAGTAATTTTAAGGCAATCACGTAAAATGTCCGCGTTAATCTCGCAACTCTTATTATTAGCAAGAGTTGACCAAGAAAAGCATAATACTTTTCAATTTGAATGTATCAATATGAGTGAATTAACGGAAATCGTTGTAGAAGAGCTTTCATTAATGGTTCAAGAAGCTTCGATTAATATAACAACTAATATAGAGGAAGACTTGTTTATTAAAGCAGATCAAACATTGATGATGCGTTTATTAATGAATTTACTAACGAATGCGATTGCTTACAGCAAAGCGAACGGTACTGTGAATATGCAACTGTTCTGTGATGAAACCAACATAATAGGTAAAGTCTCCGATAATGGCATAGGCATCAGCGAGCAACATATTGCGAAAATATGGGACCGCTTCTATCGAGTTGACGCAGCACGAACATCTTCAAACAATGGAAACACAGGTTTAGGATTGTCGATGGTAAAATGGATTATAGAACTACACGGAGGAGAAATTACCGTTGAAAGTGAATTAGGAGAAGGCAGTACTTTTACATTTAAACTACCAATTGAAAAACGAGCATAATGTATGCTCGTCTGTAGCTTCAGAATAAAGATTGATTAAAAAGCTCTCTTCACTCCTTATTTAAAAGTAATTACAAAAACTCCATTTTGAA
>NZ_JBALMG010000094.1:4966-5565 GCF_036963225.1 Bacillus sp. JJ783
AATGGAGTTACTCTTTTTAGCTATATATGAGATTTTATAAAACCATCCACTTAAATCTATTTTCCAAATATACCATTCAACACTCTGAAATATTCTAATCAACATAATCACTCAATTAACTAAAAAAGTCGGTTAATTGCATAACGCTCTTCTGACTTTTCTTGCGAAAGTTAGTGGATCATCAACGTCTTCGATATTAACGTAAATCAAATTTGGATTATCACATAACCACTCATTGTGTATAGACGAAACTATTATTCCCTGTTTAATAATTGTAGCAACAAATTCAGTAACTTCCTTTTGCAAGAGTGCTATCCGGCCTAAGCATAATGCCCGTCCAGTTTTATTATCTCTTGATTCAAATGAGAAGGAAGTTGTTACTCTAAAACGTTTTCCTAAGATTGTTGCGCGTATTTCATCCCGGTTTATTGTTGCCACGCATTTCCCACCGGCGAATCCTTCTTGGCCACCGATAATTCTTGCAAACTGTTGACAAATTGATTCCTCATTAATCGCCATACCTTTAATCATCCCCCCTTTTACTGTTAGGTTATGAATGAATACATCGGTCTGAAACGGTAATGAATCTATTCTATTAC
>NZ_JBALMG010000095.1:0-28372 GCF_036963225.1 Bacillus sp. JJ783
TTATGAAATAAGACACTCAAAATGAGTGTCTTATTTCATAATTAAATGGTTACTGTTTGCATGCTTCAACATCAATGCCGGAAGCGATTAATTTTTTTTCTCCGTCTTGTTCAATGATTTTTTGTAATTTAGACAAGAAAGAGTCAAAATCTGTATGTTTACCAACTTGGAAAGTCATTTTATGCTCAATTGGTAGCCAAGTATCAATATCAGCTTCGTTATGTTGAATTTTTACTTCAAGTTTATCGAGCGCGTTAGCAACTTTTGCTTCATACGTTTCTTTCGCTTCGAACTCCATCCATAAATCGTATAATTCTTCGCCAAGAGAACCTTCTAGTGTATGTTTAATATTTAAAATAGCCTTTTGCTCATTTTTTTGTTTTTGTAATTGTAATTCATGGCTATTCATTGTATCAAAGGCAGGAATATCACCAGCTTCTGCTTCAACAAGATCGTGAATTATGACCATTTTAAGTAATTTTTCTATGTTTACTTTTTGATCCAAATAAGGCTCAACTAAGATAGCCATTAAGGACATACGCCACGTATGTTCAGCAACACTTTCTTGACGTCCGTTAGAAAGCCAACTATGTCGCATTTCATATTTTAGTTTTTCTGCTAATGCAATGACTTGCAAAATGTTATGTTCCATCGTGATCCTCCTCATATTTCCATACTATAATTCTAATATGGAAATGAAATGTGTCAATTTTATGAGTATATTGCGATAAATAGATGATAAGCGTATAATGAATGTTATATGTGAAAACGCATTATTAAAATAAAAAAATGTTTTATAAAAATGAAAAGGAAGGGCAGGAATATGGGAGACGAAAATCAAGTATTAGTTAGGCCACAAAGGAAAAAGAGAAAGTTTGATATTTCTAGCCCATTTGGCATTGTAATAGGTTTCGTCATTGTAATTGCGGCGATCATGCTTGGCGGTGGTGGAATAAAAGCTTTTAACAATTTCTTAGATGTTCCATCTATTTTAATTGTTATAGGGGGAACAACAGCGACAATTATTGTGGCATATAGATTTGGAGAAATAAAAAAATATACGAAAAGTATTTTTACTGTTTTACATAGAAGAGAGGAAAATCTAGAACAGTTAACGGATTTGTTCGTTGATTTTTCAAAGAAGTCTAAAAAACATGGTTTACTCTCGTTAGAAGTTGATGGAGAGCAAGTAGACAACCCTTTTATTCAAAAGGGAATTCGTTTAATGTTAAGCGGCTATGATGAAGCGGAATTAAAAGAAGTGTTAATGAAAGATGTTGAAACAGAAGTGTATGAGTTAAGAAAAGGAGCGACATTATTAGATAAGATTGGTGATTTCGCTCCAGCATGGGGCATGATAGGAACGTTAATCGGTCTTATTATTATGTTACAAAACCTACAAGATACTTCACAAATTGGTACAGGGATGGCTGTTGCGATGTTGACGACATTGTATGGATCCGTGATTGCAAATATGATTGCAATACCGTTATCTGAAAAAGTGTATCGCGGTATTGAAGATTTGTATACAGAGAAGAAGTTTGTAATTGAAGCAATTTCAGAGCTGTACCGAGGACAAATTCCTTCTAAGTTAAAGTTGAAACTTAGTACATACGTATATGAAACGAAGATAAAAAAAGAAAAACGAGCAGCCTAGTAGTTTGAGGAGTGGTATGATGAGCAAGCGACCGCAAAGAGGATCGCCTCGTTGGATGACGACTTTTACTGATTTAACGATGTTATTGCTAACTTTCTTTGTATTACTAGTTGCGACTTCAAAGCAAGATACAGTAAAATTATCAAAGATGCTTGAAAAGTTCAGTGACGCGGAGCAAGTAGGTGCAAAAGTAACGGAAAATACAATACCAGATATTTCACATGAAAAAAATGATGAAAAAGCAGTTTCAAAAAAGCGCATGGATGAATTGTATAAAAAGTTAAAAGCATATGTGGATAATAATGGTGTTAGTCAAGTGAATGTATATCGAGAAGATACAGGTGTTAGCATCGTTATAGTAGACAATTTAATATTCGATACAGGTGATGCGAATGTTAAGCCGGAAGCGAAAGAAGTAATTAGTCAATTAGTAGGGTTCTTCCAATCAGTACCAAATCCAATTGTTGTAGAAGGACATACAGATAGCAGACCGATTCATAATGAGAAATTCCCTTCCAATTGGGAATTATCTTCAGCGCGTGCAGCTAATATGATTCATCATTTAATTGAAGTGTATAATGTGGATGATAAAAGGTTAGCAGCGGTAGGATATGCAGACACAAAACCAGTAGCACCAAATGATTCACCACAAAATTGGGAGAAGAACCGTCGCGTTGTAATATATATTAAGGAATAATATATTTCTATTTTAGTAATAAAATAATAAAAATACAGAAATTCTTTTAAAAAAATATTAAATTTTATCGTTTTATTTTGTATAATGAGTGAGAATGATAAGGTGAAATATTAAGATATTTTTATACATAGTAAGGAGAGAACCGAAAAGAATGGCACATAAAATTTTAGTTGTAGATGATGCGATGTTCATGCGAACAATGATTAAAAACTTGTTAAAAAGTAATTCTGAATTTGAAGTTATCGGTGAAGCAGAGAATGGGGTAGAAGCGATTCAAAAGTATAAAGAGCTTCAACCTGATATTGTAACACTAGATATTACGATGCCTGAAATGGACGGACTTGAAGCATTAAAAGAAATTATGAAAATTGATTCGAGTGCAAAGGTTGTCATTTGTTCCGCAATGGGACAACAAGGTATGGTGTTAGATGCAATTAAAGGCGGGGCAAAAGACTTTATTGTAAAGCCATTCCAAGCGGATCGTGTTATTGAAGCTTTAACAAAAGTAGCAAACAGCTAATATAAGGGGTGCCACAAGGAATCAAAACAATGATAGTAGATAGATATGTGGCCCCCTTTTTTCTCGTTTTAAAACACTAAATTGTTATACATAAATGAAAGGTTTGTTAGACAGGTAGGGGATTAAAATGCAAACAGATCTATTAAATATATTTTTTGAAGAAGCAGAAGAACATTTACAGTCGCTAAATGAAAATGTGCTAAATTTAGAACGGAATCCTGCCGATATGGGTGTTGTAGGAGAAATATTCCGCTCAGCTCATACATTTAAAGGTATGTCTGCGAGTATGGAATTTACAGAAATGGCGGATTTAACGCATAAGATGGAAAGTGTTTTAGACGAAATCCGTCATGGAAATATGATGGTGAATGCTAATATTATTGATGTTATTTTTGAATGCATTGATAATTTAGAAAAGATGGTTGCAGATGTGCAGCAAGGCGGAATGGGTAATATAGATGTTGTATCAACGAAATTTAAATTAGAAGCATTATTGAACGGCAATGTAGAAGCTTCTATGGAAAATGCAGAGCAAAGTAATATAAATAATGATGATACAGTTTCGCATGAAGTATATATAACTGTTGAACAACAAGCTATTTTAAAAGCAGTACGTGCCATTATGTGTATTGAAGCATTACAAAATTTAGGCAATATACAAAAAACGGTTCCAAGCATTGAAGAAATTGAAGCGGATGCTTTTGGATTTGAGTTTACAGTATATATGAATACCGATCATAGTGTTGAAGAATTGAAACGAGTAGTGCTTCATGTTTCTGAAATTGAGAAAGTAGAAGTGAAGCAAGGTAGTCATAAAGTACAAGAAGGCGTACAGGTGGAAGAAACGATTCAACAGGTTGAAACGAGACAGCTGGAGTCATCTTTAGAACTGCCAATTCAACCGGTGAGCAATACGTCAACTAAACGTACTACAAAAACGAAAAATGCTAAAGTGGAGAATCGTTCTATTCGTGTTCAGTTAGAAAAAATCGAAACATTAATGAATATGTTTGAAGAAAGTGTAATTGAGCGTGGACGAATTGATGAATTAGCAGAAACGATTCAAAATAAGGAGTTAATCGAGCATTTAAATCGATTAGGGGATATTTCAAAAGATATTCAAAATGTACTATTAAATATGCGTATGGTACCAATTGAAACAGTTTTCAATCGTTTCCCGCGTATGGTACGCATGTTAGCGAAAGATTTAGGGAAAAAAATCGATTTACAAATTACAGGTGAAGATACTGAAGTTGATAAAATAGTTATTGATGAAATTGGTGATCCACTCGTTCATTTAATTCGTAATGCAATTGATCATGGGATTGAGACTGTTGAAAAACGCCGTGATGCCGGCAAAAATGAAACAGGTACTATTAAATTAGAAGCGTTCCATAGCGGAAATCATGTCGTAATTCAAATTACTGATGATGGAAACGGTATTTATAAAGAGAAAGTATTAGAAAAAGCGATTAAAAATGGTGTTATAACAGAAACAGAGGCAAATAAATTAACGGATCGTGAAGTGTATGATCTTATTTTCCAACCAGGATTTAGTACAGCTGAAGTTGTGTCTGACCTTTCTGGACGTGGTGTTGGATTAGATGTTGTTAAACATACGATTCATAGTTTAGGTGGGCATTTAATTATTGATTCTGGGGAAGGAAAAGGAAGTACATTCAGAATTGAACTTCCGTTAACATTGTCTATTATTCAATCAATGCTTGTTCAAACAAACGATACGCGTTATGCATTGCCTCTCGGTAATATAGTCGAAGCGATTCGAATTCAAAAGGAAGATATTCAATCGTTACAAGGAAAAGACGTTTTAAATTATCGCAATCAAATTATTGAAGTAAAACATTTAAACACTGTATTTGGTGAAAAAACAGTAGATGATGCGTTTGCATCATATGATAGTCAAATGGTTCCTGTATTAATTGTTCGTAATTCACATCGTAGCTATGGACTTATTGTCAACACAATTATCGGTCAAAGAGAAATAGTCTTAAAGTCATTAGGCGACTTCTTTGCAGAGAGCTCTAACTATTTCTCTGGTGCGACAATTCTCGGTGATGGACGAGTGGTCCTCATTTTAAACCCAGAAGGTTTATAATAGGAATGAAGGAAGCTCCCCACTTGTATACAATTGGGGAGCTTTTTGGTTAGAACTATTCATTGAGTGTGTAACAATAGTCGTTTACAAATATTGTGGGAATAATACGTTTGATAAATATAACGAGTGTAATAGAAAGTTTATATCGTTGAAAGAAAAACAGAAATGAGGAGGCAGGGAAAATGCCTGAGCAACACACAAAAGGGGATACGAGCACGATTGTGCTAGAAAAAGAAAATGAGCATTTAACGCCTCAAGAATGCGATATTCTTGGCGAGATTGCAAATATATCATTTGGTTCAGCTTCGACTGTATTATCAACAATCTTAAATAGGCAAGTAAGTATTACTGCTCCTCATATTGAATTGGTGGATTTATATGATACAAGTGATGTTGAAATTCCGCATGTTGTATTAAATATCCATTTCACAAAAGGATTAGATATGGAAAATCTACTTGTCTTAAAGCAAGACGTCGCTTTATCTATTGCGGATTTAATGATGATGGGAACAGGGGTAGTTGAAGAAGGAAAAGAGCTCAGTGAATTGGAGCTAAGTGCAGTACAAGAAGCGATGAATCAAATGATGGGTTTCGCAGCAACGTCTATGTCGGAATTCTTCCAGGATACGGTGGATATGTCCCCACCTACAATTAAAATTGTGAAACTTAAGGAAGAGATGGAGAAAATCTCTAGTATTAATGGAAGTAATGTAATTGTTAAAGTATCGTTTGAATTAAAAATAGATAATCTTATAGACTCTAAACTTGTACAAATTGTTTCAGTTGAACATGCGAAACAAATGATAAATAAATTATTACAATTATCTGGTGGTGTGGAAGAAGGAATAGAAGAGCAGACGGAAGTGGTGGAAACTGAGGTTGTAGAAGAACACGTTGAGACAGAGCAGTTAACACAAGAAGAGAAAGATGTACTTGGTGAAATTGCGAATATTTCAATTGGTTCGGCTTCAACCGTACTATCGATGCTTTTAAATCAACCTGTTTCTATTAGTACACCAAATGTAGAGGCAATTAATGTTCGTCATTATGACGGAGTGCCAGTCCCATTTGTTATATTAAATGTCGATTTTGTTGAAGGATTAAAGAATGAGAACGTATTCGTATTTACGAAAGATGTTGCTTTAACAATGGTAGATTTAATGATGATGGGAACGGGTGAGATCGATCCGGATAAAGAACTAAGTGAATTAGAGTTAAGCGGTATTAAAGAAATCATGAACCAAATGATGGGGCATGCTGCAACAGCAATGTCAGAAATATTTAAAGAAAAAATGGATATGACACCACCAGATGTTAAATTTGTTTCGTTAAAAGAAGAAATGGAATATTTGGGAGAAGCGATGGAAGTGGACGAGCTCGTTCAAATTACGTTTAACATTGAAATTGGTGACCTTCTTCAGTCAAAGATGTATCAAATACTACCAATATCAGAAGCAAAAGAAATGGTTAGACGACTTCTTTATCCGATGATGGAAGAGCAAGAAGTAATAGTTGAAGAAGTTATTGAAGAGGAAGAAATTCCTGCACCAGTCATACAGCCGATTGAATATCAAGAAGTTAAACAGGTAGAGCCAGTGTATATGGATGCATCTATTCTACAAAATGTAGAAATGAATGTTAAATTTGTATTTGGAAGTACAGTGAGGACAATTCAAGATATTTTAAGTTTACAAGAAAATGAAGCGGTCGTACTGGATGAAGATATTGATGAACCAATTCAAATTTATGTGAACGATGTATTGGTTGCTTATGGAGAGCTTGTAAATGTAGATGGATTTTTCGGAGTAAAAGTGACGAAATCGCTATAGGAGTTTGAACAAATAGATGAAAAACGTAAAGTTTTTTCTAGTGAGTTTGCTATTTTTACATATATGTACTTTCTTCCCGTTGCAAGGGCAAGCGGAAGAAATAAGTGTACAAGAGCAAAATGTAAGTGAAGTGAATGAGCAAGAAGAGCAAAAAGAGCAAAATATAAAAGATCGGGAACAGTCGGAACGAACGGAAATACCCCCGGTTGAAGATGAAAAAAAAGTAGTAGAGAATGAGCAGGAGAAAGAACAACGAGAAGAAAGAAAGATAGAAACAGAACGAGGAATTATTACAGTTAATAAGCAGGAATTACAGGTTGGCGAAGAATTGCGAATTGCTGTAGAGCCAAATGAAAAAAATACTCAAAGTGTAAAAGGTGTATTGCAATTACAAAAAAATGGTGAGCAGTACAGACAGGAAAGAGTATTATCTTTCGAGTATGAAGAAGAAACGAAACGATGGGTCGCTAATTACACAGTCGGAATATATGATTTGCAAGGTGATTGGAACCTTCAGCTCGTTGAAAGCTATAAAGAAGATGAGAAGGAAGAAGTAGTAGAGAATGAATTAAATATTCCGCTCATTCAAATTAATAACAAAATACCCACTATAGATAAAGAATTGCCGAAGTTAGAGAAGGTTACTATTGATGAGGCGAAAGAGAGCTTTATTGAACGGAAAAAGGGAGAATTTGTTTATATACGAGTAAAAGCGGTAGATATAGAATCAGTTGTTAATGAAGTGCGAGTTATATTAAAAGGAAAAGAAGAAGGTAACGATATTACTTTTTTATTAGACTATAATAAACACGACCTGGATTGGCAGAAAATAATTGAAATAACAGAAGCGTTACCTAGTGGTCCGCACCAACTTATTGTGGAAGTAACAGATGCGGCAGGTAACAAACTTGTGACAGAGAGTGAATATACCATTTCTATTATCGAACAAAAAGTGGAAGATAATGAAAAGATAGAAGAACATGAGAATCAAAATAAACTAGAAGATAAGAAAGAAGCTGAGAAGCAGAAAGATTCGAAAATGGAGACTCCGCTTCCGGAAGAAAAACTTCCAGTTGTTCAAATCCCAAAGCAAGACGAGAAAGCAAACTATTTTGTAAAAGAGCCGTTGAAAGAGAAAGAGGAAATCAACTACGTTATAAAAGAGCCATCGACAGACAATAAGGAAGTAAATAATGTGAAGGCTCCTAAAGAGAAAAAAAGTAAAAATGATGATCAAGTTGTTTCTAAAAAGAAAGAAAAAATAGAAGAACAACAAGAGAAGAAAGAAGAAAAAAGTGAACAGGGAGTACAAGCCTCTAATGTGTTTGCTATTATGTCAGGATTATTTGTACTGTTTTTAGTTTTAAAGAGTAATAAAGAGTGGGGCTAATAATTTGATAGTAGTGGAGGCGCTTAAGTGGAAATTAAACGTACTACAATTGAAAATAAGACGCTACACCCATTAAAACAGCCTGCAGCTATTTCAGAACATGAAATCCAGAAAGAACGAAAACGGAGTAATCTTGTGTTTACGGGGCAGTCCCAAATCATTTCGAAAAATAATGAAATAGGGATTTTACTTGCGAGTTTAGGTGATGGAAAGATTGTAAAAGAAATGCTTTCTAAGGAAATGGATACAGTGTTGCAGTTGTTTTCAAAGCTACATATGTTGTCCGAGGAAGGAAAGCAATCGGAAAAAATATATGAACAAATTGTTAGAAGTTTGCAGGGGCTTATTAAACAAGCGCATATAAAGGGAGTTCCGTTATTAGACGGAACGTATGATTTTGCTGAAGTGCAGCTTTCGTTTGGAAGAAAAGTGCATATTCCGTTACTTGATGTAAGTGCGCTCATTTCTAGAGTGGAACAAGATACATCAGAAGGAAATACGAATTTAATGATCACAGTTATTACAGCTTACATGACAAAATTGTCTAACGAAACAATTTTAATTAGCGGTACGGATCGTATTTCTAAAGAACGTGATGCAAGTGTGTGGAGAGCACTTGCAGAAATGAATATGGCTCAATTATCGCATGCGTTGAAACATACGATTCAAGAGCATAAATGGTCTGTTACAGCTCTATTTCTCTTTATATGGGTTATAGGTATTATATTGATTCGTATTATATAATAAAAAAAGGTCGTCATTTCAATTATGACGACCTTTTTCTATATTTTTTCGTAGAAGAATGTATCAAAACGCTGAAGGTTGTAGCGTTCGGGTGTTAAAATTTGTTCTGTGCTACCAACGAATAGTACGCCGCCTTTTCGTAAAGAACGACTAAATTTTTCATAGAGCTTTATTCTTGCTTCTTCTGTAAAGTAAATCATTACATTTCGACAAATGATTAAATCGTAGTTCGTATCAAATGTCTGCATTAATAAATCATGTTGTTTGAATGTAACTTGCTGTTTAATATTTTGATGCAATATATATGTATCATCTTCTTTTGTAAAATGACGTCGTTTTAAATCATTAGGTAATTCTTTCAAAGAGCGTTCTGTATATTGACCACGCTTCGCAGTTTCTAAAACATGAAAATCAAGATCTGTTGCTTGAATATCATAACGAAATGGAGCTAGATGCTTCGATAAGATTAAAGAAAGTGTATATGGTTCTTCACCGGCAGCGCAAGCAGCACTCCAAATTTTTAATTTACCGTTATTTTGTTCAAGTAGCTTTGGTAGAGCTTTTGTCTCTAACGTTTGCCAGCGTTCTTTATTTCTGAAAAACTCTGAAACGTTAATCGTAATGTAGTCAATAAAACTTAAAAATAATGTTTGATCGGTGCGTAAACTGTTTAAAAAGTTTGTATAATTGTCAAAACCTTTTCTTGAAATGAAAGCATCGATTCTTCTGCGCATTCTATCTTGCTTATAGGAAGCGATATCCATATTAAATAGCTGTTTAAAACTCGTAATAAAATGATCATAATTTTGTTCAGTTTTCATATTTACAATAGGCACAATAACGATATTGTGCCTCCCCCTTTACATCATACGAATTTTTTGTTCAAAGCTTTTTTTCATCTGCTTTTCATGTAAGCCTGGTAAATCATAAATAACGGCGTCAACTCCTGCTTCTTTTGCAATGTCAATAGGAATGACAGACGTATGTTTATCCCCATTATAAAAACAGAGAACTAAATCAGTATCTTCGACAATTTGCTTTACAAAAAACATATAATCTGATCGATAAATGGAGTCGGAAGGATGATCAAAAGCAATATATTCAGCTCCGTGTTTTTTTAAATAATCAACGACTTCTTGAAATTCGTCTGTTAATACATGTAACGGTTGTAGCGTATAAAGGCATAAATTTTGAGCGAGTCTTTCGTTTTCAATGAAAAAACGAAGAACTTCATTTTCAATAGCTTTATAGCATAATATGTAAATTTTATGTTTGTGAGCATAGTCAATTAAAAATTTTTTTATTTCTTCTTGATCTAATGCTGTTAATTGATTTGAACCACAAAGAAAAATATTCATAGATTTGTGCCACCTCATGCTAAATTGTAACATATCTTCTATAAAAAATAACTGCAAAATATGAGTGTTCAGAGTATAATTATAAATAACTGGATTTTACGATTAAGTTTTGAAAGAAATAAAAAAATAAATAGGTGATATATATGCTGCGTTCTATCTCGCATAATCCAATTTTATCGCATATACCGCCTGCTACTCAAATGCCGAAAGAAGCAAATGTCAGGACAGGACTTGCATTTTCGGATAATTTGCATGCAGATCCAAAAAAAGATAAATTGTTAGAACAAATGGAAGCGCTAGTTGATAACATTGGGGAAATTAAAGAGAAAATTGAATTAGAGTTAACGCTTGATAATGTTATGGAATACAAAAATACTGTGAAATCATTTTTGAATTTTTACGTTGATAACTTACTGCAATATAAAGACGTTATGTCTCGTCATCCGCGTTATGGATATTCGCAGAAAATGACAATTGTAAAACAAGCTGAAGTGGGATTAAATGAAATGGAAGATGTTATGAATTTAATTAATACGAAAACAGGGCATTTAGAAATGTTAAATCAAATTGGAGAAATTCATGGTTTAATTGTAAATTTAGTCTTGTAAAAGGGAAGGAAGCTATATGTACATACAATTATATGAAAAGCTTGTTATCATTCAAAAAGCATATGAAAATATTCAAACGCTTGGAGAACAAATATATGAGAATTTAAAACATAAAAATGTAAATGCAGTTCAAAAGCTGCAAGTGGAACAATTACAGTACATAGAAGGTGCAAAAGGATTATCTCGCTCTTTTGAGGAGATGGTTGTTCAGTTTTGTGAAGAAAAGAAAGTCGAACCATTGCGTATGCGTTCGCTATTTTCGTATTTTTCACCGGAAGAAATTGAAAAAATGGAAGAATTACAAAAAAGTTTAAATAAATTAGAAGAAAATGTAAAAATGATTCTTTTGAAAAATAAATATTACTTAAACGTACTATTAAAAACTACAGAGAGTATTGTAGATTCCGTTTCTGAATACAATTTGGAGAAAAACAATAATTCGCAAATCTTTATGAATGAACTATTGTAAAGGAGAAGTGAAGCATTATGAGGTTATCTGATTATAATACACCGCTATCTGGTATGCTAGCGGCCCAAATGGGATTACAAACGACGAAACAAAACTTATCTAACATTCATACACCTGGCTATGTACGTCAAGCCGTGAATTTAGGGTCTGTAGGAGCAAGTAACGGTCATACGCCAGAACAGAGAATTGGTTCAGGTGTACAAACATTAGGTGTTGACCGAATTACTGATGAAGTGAAAACGAAGCAATTTAATGATCAGTTGTCAGAGTTCTCTTACTACGCATATATGAATTCTACTTTATCACGAGTAGAGTCTATGGTAGGAACTACAGGAAAGAATTCATTATCTAGTTTAATGGATGGTTTTTTTAATGCTTTTCGTGAAGTTGCAAAAAATCCGGAACAATCGAACTACTACGATACATTAGTTGCTGAAACTGGAAAGTTCACAAGTCAAATAAATCGTCTTGCGAAAAACTTAGATACAGCGGAAGTACAGACGACAGAAGATATTGAAGCGCATGTCAATGAATTTAATCGTCTTGGTGCTAGTTTAGCAGAAGCGAATAAAAAAATTGGACAAGCAGGGACACAAGTACCTAATCAACTATTAGATGAACGTGATCGCATTATTACAGAGATGTCTAAATATGCCAATATAGAAGTGTCTTATGAATCTATGAATCCTAATATCACGAGTGTTAGAATGAATGGCGTTTTAACAGTAAATGGACAAGACACATATCCACTTCAATTAAATAAGGGGAACGAACCGATGACTGTTGCGATTTATGGATCGGATATTCCTTTAACAGGTGGAGCCATTCAATCAGCAATAGATACGAAAGGGAAGATTGCTAGTTATAAGAAAAATATTGAAGACTTAATGAGTTCTGTGAAAAATAAAGTGAATACAGTGATGGGAAAAGATTTCTTCGTTGGAGATCATGCGAAAGATATTCAGTTAAATCCTGAATTCGCAAAAGATGTTTCAAAAATGAAAATTTCTGCTGAAACAGCAAATAAACTGGCAGGAATTACAGATGGAGATTATAAAGAAGGTCTTTCTTATAAACAAGCGTTAGACCAATTTATAGTTGGTGTAGCTTCTGATAAAAGTGCAGTGAATGCTTATCAAAATATTCATAAAGACTTATTAGAAGGTATTCAGCAAGAAAAGATGAGTATAGAAGGCGTCAATATGGAAGAGGAAATGGTTAATTTAATGGCCTTTCAGAAATACTTCGTGGCAAACTCTAAGGCCATTACAACGATGAATGAAGTATTTGACAGTCTGTTTTCGATTATTAGATAAAACGTAATAAAAAAGAAAAAGCTTTTTTATGCTGGAAGAGAGGATCCAGCATAGTGTGGAAGCGGATAGAGCCTTTTAGTGGACCGAGCGATGTGAGACTAGAGATATGAAGTGGTTGTGGGATAGGTTAGGTTAGAGAACAGCCATGTCAAATAGAAACGAGGCCCCTTTTTTTTATGTGTAGAGAGAGGGTCCTGAGTTAGATAGAGGCGGTCAGTGCCTATTAGTGGACCAAGCGATGTGAGACCAGAGATATGAAGTGGTTGTAGGATAAGTTAGGTTAGAGAACAGCCATGTCAAATGAAAATGAAACGCCTCTTTCTTTTATGTGTAGAGAGAGGGTCCTGCAAAGGGTGGAAGCGGACAGAGCCTTTTAGTGGACCAAGCCGTGTAAGACCAGAGATATGAAATGATTGGATGGTAGGGAAGAAAATAGCCGTACAGTTGTGGTTGCTTCCCCGAGCCAAGTCAAATATAGATAAAGGAGAAGATGAGGGATGAGAGTATCTACATTTCAAAATGCAAACTGGGCAAAGAATCAGATGATGGATTTGAATGTGCAACAGCAATACCACCGAAATCAAGTAACTTCTGGGAAGAAAAACCTTCTTATGAGTGAAGATCCACTTGCAGCAAGTAAATCATTTGCGATTCAACATTCGTTAGCAAATATTGAACAAATGCAAAAAGATTTAGCGGATTCGAAAAATGTATTAACACAAACTGAAAATACTTTACAAGGTGTTTTTAAATCTTTAACAAGAGCGGATCAATTAACAGTGCAAGCGTTAAATGGAACAAATAGCGAAAAAGAATTGAAGGCAATCGGTGCAGAGATTGATCAAATTTTAAAACAAGTTGTATATTTAGCGAATACGAAAGAGCAAGGCCGTTATATTTTCGGTGGTGATAGTGCTGAGCAAGTTCCATTCACAGAAGATGGTACGTATCAAGGTGGAAAAAATGATGTGAACTGGCAACTAAATGATGGCTATGAATTAAAAGCATTTCGTAACGGAGAAGAATTATTATCACCGGTTATAAAAACGTTAAAACAGATGAGTGAAGCGCTGAATAACGGTGATCAAAAAGCTTTGCAACCACTATTAGGAGAAAGTAAGAAAAACTTAGATAGCATCATTAACCGTACAACTGAAGTTGGTTCAACTATGAATACAATGGAGACGTTTAAAACGATTTTAAGCGAGCAAAATTTAGCACTTCAAGAAAACCGTAAAGAAATTGAAGATGTCGATTTGGCGGTAGCAATTTCTGACCTAGCATATATCAATGCAACGTATGAAGCGACGCTTAAAGCGGTTAGTACGATGAGTAAAACAAGTATTTTAGACTACATGTAAACAATAAGGAGTGCGACAACATGGCAGGAACATTAACAGGTATTGGCGGTAGACAACAGATCTGGAACCTCGGAAATAATATGATCGATACATCTAACTTTGTAGAATTAGAAATGCAAGCGTTAGATATGAGAAAAACACCGTATGCTAATGAAAAGAACCAACTTTCACAAGATAAACTATTATACACAAGTTTAAAATCAGAATTTAGTTCTTTCACACAAACATTTAAAAACTTAGCGGCTTTTAAAGGGAATGAGAAAAAAGTTACAACAACACAAGACGGTTATATTAATGTAAAAGCTGATGGTGGAGCGATTGCAGGAACTTTTAATATGACGATTACACAGCTCGCACAGCGTCATCAAATAGCTTCTAATTCTATTGATAATATAAATGAGAAGCTTCCAAGAAATGAAACAATAAAACTAGGCGATAAAGAACTAAAAGTAACAACTGATATGACATATAAAGATTTAATTAATAAAATTAATGATGGAGATTATGGGGTATCAGCATATACACTTGGTAGTAAAATTTTTATGTCCTCTACGAAAGAAGGAGAGGCAAACGCTATTAAATTAGCAAGTACACCACCTAATGTACTTACTGAACTATTTTATTCAGAGGTGGAAATTAAAGGGACAGGCACAGATCAAGACAGTGAAACTAAGACGGAAATGAAATTAAATACTATTAATGAAGCGGAAAATGCTATATATAGTATTAACGGTATCGAGGACAAAAGTCCTACGAATACAATTGAAGCTCTTCCTGGCGTGAAAATTGAATTGTTAAAAGTAACGGAGCCAAAAGTAGACGAAAAACCAGGTGAAGAAAAACCAGCTGCAGGTACAACAACAGATTCAAAAGTAAAAGGTATTGATCTGAAGTTTACAGTAAGTGATTCAAATGTAACAGACGCATCAAACATTATTAAAAAAATGGTAGCTGATTATAATAAAGCTGTTTCTACAATAGATATTTTTGCTGGAAAAGGTGGAGCCTTCCAAGGTCAAGCCATTATGCAAAGTGTACGTCAAGCGATGAATAACGTCGTAACATTTTCTCAAGACGGTAATTATTTGTTTTCATTTGGAATTCAATTAAAGCAAGACGGGACGATGGAAGTTAATGATGAAAAATTAACACAAGCGCTAAAAGACAAGCCGGATGCAGCGAAGCAATTTTTCTTTGGTTCTAACGGTTTAGGGAAGAAGATGGAAGAGCCACTTGATAAACTATTTGGTGATAAAGGTGTAGTTGGAGAGCGAGTAAAAAACATCGATTCACGTGTAAGTGATTTAGATAAAAAGATTAAAGATATTGAAACACAAAATCTGCAAAAACAAGATGAAATTGTGAAGAAGTATCAAAAACTAGAAAGTACACTAGCGGAGCTTGATAGCCAATTGAAAACTATTAAAGCAATGACAAAACAAAAAAGTGATGATTAATGAAAGTTAAGGAAGTGATTGTATGCAAGCATGGCAACGCTATATGCAAAATGATATTATGACGAGTAATCCAATTAAAAATACAATTTTTATTTATGAAAGATGTATCGTTGAGTTTCGTAATTTAGAAGAGCTTTTAAATACTTTTAAACTACAAGAAGGAGATGCACTTCTTGAAAAATTAGAACGTATTTTTGAAGAGTTAAAGCTTCAATTAAATCCTGAGATTACTAAAGATTTATATGATAGCCTATTCGGTTTATACGATTGGATTAGCATTCAAATTCAGACGATGAAAGTAACACGTGAAGCAAAAGACATGGATGCGATTGTGCAAGTGTTACAAGATTTAATAGACGGTTACCGCGGAGCACTTGAAAATGAACAATGATATTTATCGAGCGTTTGTCGGCTGTTTTAATGAAATCGGTGAATTGCAAGTGTCTGATGAAGAATTTGCTGAGAAAAGTGCTATGTTAAATCGCTGGATGATGACTTTGGATGAAAAGACGCGAGCAGATGTTGCAGCGGAAGTGAGTCCATTAATAATAAAGGCAGCTCAACATATTCGAGATAAGCAAAAGATTTTGGAAGAAATGATTATGACAAATGATGGACGAATGAAAGCTAATTCGTTTTACGGTAAATATTAATTGTAAAGTATGGAAACGGATTTCTCCTTATTATAGGGGGAATCCATTCCGTTGTTTGAATAAAAGCGTTCCGCTGATTGAGGTTTCACTTTATGACTGTAATGAAAGAACGGAAATAATCTAAATAATAAAAAAATGAACTTTATTTTATTGTTCTTATATTGAAATGTTATATAGATTACTAAGTGAATACAGTTTTTTATATTCTTTTATATATTTTTGTATTTTTCTAAAGACAACAATGGGAAAATGGAATAAAATATGAAAGGGTATGTAATAGATAATATTTTAATAAATAAATACATATAAGGAAATGAATAATAAAGTGAAACTTCCATCAGTGGATGATCATGCCGTAAGCGAGCATGATGGAAAAAAGAAGGGTGTGGAATATGCCGGACTTAGTTAGTGATGTTAGTCATTATATGAATTATTTAGTAACGAAGCGAAATACTGTTTCTAGTAATATTGCAAATGCGAATACACCGGGGTTTAAAGCACAAGATGTAACATTTGCTGAACAAATGAATATGAATAATCCACTATTCAAAAAAAATGCTGCGGATTTAAAGAGTAATTCAGACTTATATCAAACGAATGAAATGCACTTACCGACAGCAAATGCGAAAAATACATATGCAAAGATTCAAACGAAATCAATGCAGACGAATAAAGATGGAAATAGCGTGGATGTAACGACAGAAATGCTAGATTTAATGAAAACAAACCAATTATATGGTATTTCAATTAATGCGATTAATACGCAATACGCAATTAACCAAGCAGCACGTGGACGTTAAGAGTAGAAGGGGAGACAACGATGTTCCAAGCAATTAATGCAAGTGGCTCAGCGCTAACTACAGCGAGAAAATGGATGGAAGTTACTTCTAACAATATCGTAAATGCGAATACGACGGGGGCGCCAGACGCAGAGCCGTATCAACGCCGAAGTGTGGTGCTAGAATCAAATAATAATTTTGCAAATATGCTAGAGGGAGCTCCTGCTAACGGAGTGAAAATAAAAAGTATTGAAACAGACCGAAACGAAAATCTAGTATATGATCCAACGCATCCACATGCAAATGAAGAAGGATATGTACGTTATCCGAACATCGATGTGACAGCTGAGATGACGAATGTAATGGTTGCTCAAAAAATGTATGAAGCAAATACAAGTGTATTAAATGCGAACAAAAAAATGCTCGATAAAGATTTAGAAATCGGCCGAGGATAAGAGGGAAGAGGGGAAATATGAAAATCCAACCAATGTTAAATACCCAGCCATTTGAAGCGATTCAACCAATTGGTGCACCGAAAACTTCACAAACATCTGTAGTTGAAGGTAAAAAGTTTATTGATTTATTGGAAGATATGAATCAAACACAAAATAATGCACAAACTGCGGTATATGATTTATTGACAAAAGGGGTAGGAGAAACACATGACGTTTTAATTCAGCAGAAGAAAGCTGAATCACAAATGAAAACGGCTGCTCTTGTACGAGATAATCTTATTGAGAATTATAAGTCACTAATTAATATGCAAATTTAGGAAAATGGACGGGTGTGTTTAAATGGAAAAGATAAAAAATGTTTTCCAATCGTTGAAAACGGGGCATAAGTTAGTAATTGGTGCTGCGCTCTTAGCGATTGTAACAGGAGCACTTTTATACTTCACCTTGCCAGATAAATATGTTGTTGTATATCAAAATTTAAACGATACAGATAAGCAAGAGATTACAGCAGAATTATCGAAGCTAGGTGTTGACTACCAATTAGCAGCCGATGGTTCGATTCGAGTGCAAAAGAACGATGCTCCATGGGTTCGAAAAGAAATGAATGGAATGGGCTTACCGTTTAATTCAAAAAGCGGTGAGGAAATTTTATTAGAAAGCTCGCTCGGTTCAAGTGAGCAAGATAAGAAAATGAAGCAGATTGTCGGTACGAAAAAGCAATTGGAGCAAGATATTGTACGAAACTTTGCGACAATTGAAACGGCAAATGTGCAAATTACATTACCTGAAAAAGAAACCATTTTTGATGAAGAAAAGGCAAAGGGAACAGCAGCAATTACTATTGGTGTGAAACGTGGACAACTATTAACAGCTGATCAAGTTGCGGGTATACAGCAAATGATTAGTGCAGCCGTTCCAGGTGTGAAAGCAGAAGAAGTAAGTGTTATTGATAGCAAAAAAGGTGTTATCTCAAAAGGAGCAGATGCAGCGCAATCTACTAGTTCCTCTTCTTATGAAAAAGAAGTTGAGATGCAACAACAAATTGAAGGTAAATTAAAGCAAGATATTGACGCGACGTTAATGACGATGTTTAAGCCAAATGAATATAAAGTGAATACGAAAGTGTCTGTAAATTATGATGAAGTTACACGTCAGTCAGAAAAATATGGTGATAAAGGTGTACTTCGCAGTAAACAAGAGCAAGAGGAAAGCTCTACTGCGCAAGAGGGAGCGGATGCGAAGCCAAGTGCTGGTATTACAGCGAATGGTGAAGTGCCAAACTACGGTACGAACAATAATCAAAATGGTAAAATCGTCTACGATAATAAAAATGGTAACAAAGTTGAAAACTATGAGATAGATAAAACGGTTGAAACGATTAAGAAACATCCGGAATTAACAAAAACAAATGTTGTTGTATGGGTGGATAATGATACGTTAGTAAAACGAAGAATTGATATGACAACGTTTAAAGAAGCAATTGGTACAGCTGCTGGACTTCAAGCTGATCCGAATGGAAACTTTATAAATGGTCAAGTTAACGTTGTAACTGTTCAGTTTGATCAACCGAAAGTAGAGAAAGAGAAAGAGCCAGAAAAAATCGGCATTAACTGGTGGTTATTCGGTGGAATTACAGGTGGATTGTTAGCGCTTGGTGGCCTATTATGGTTCTTCTTAGCAAGACGTAAGAAAAAGAAAGAAGAAGAGGAATATGATGAATACTTAGCAGAAGAGGAAGTTGCTGCAAGTAGTGAAAGTATTATGGAAATTCCTGAGGAAAAAATGGTGCCAGAGCCAAGACCAGAACCAGTAGAACCGACAGAACCTACATTAGATGACCAAGTGCAGGAAGCTACGAGAGAGCATGTAGAAGGTACTGCAAAAGTTATTAAAAAATGGCTAAACGGATAGTAAGGGAGGAAAAACAATGTTAGATGAAATCTCCTCCAAAGAAAAAGCTGCCATCCTCATTCGTACATTAGACGAAGAGGTGGCAGCAAAAGTCATTGAATATATGACGGCTGAGGAAAAAGAAGTGTTACTTCGTGAAATTGCGAAGTTTCGTATATATAAACCAGAAACGTTAGAAAATGTACTAGGGGAGTTTCTGTATGAACTAAATGTAAAAGAATTGAATTTAGTGACTCCAGATAAAGAATACATTCGTCGTATATTTAAAAATATGCCAGAAGACGAATTGGAAAAATTATTGGAAGACCTTTGGTACAACAAAGATAATCCATTTGAATTCTTAAATTCACTTACAGATTTAGAACCACTTCTTACAGTGCTTAATGATGAATCGCCACAAACGATAGCAATTATTGCTTCTTATATTAAGCCTCAACTTGCTTCTCAATTAATTGAGAGGTTACCAGATCATAAACGTGTAGAAACGGTAATGGGCATTGCGAAGCTAGAGCAAGTAGATGGTGAATTAATTAATCAAATTGGTGAGTTATTAAAAGCAAAATTAAATAATATGGCATTTAGTGCTATTAATAAAACAGATGGATTGAAAACGATTGTGAACATTTTAAATAACGTTTCACGAGGCGTTGAAAAAACAGTCTTTCAAAAGCTCGATGAAGTCGATTATGAGTTATCTGAGAAAATTAAAGAAAATATGTTTGTCTTTGAAGACTTACTCGGTCTTGAAGATCTTGCACTTCGCCGCGTATTAGAGGAAATTACAGATAACGGTGTTATTGCGAAAGCAATTAAAATTGCAAAAGAAGAAATTAAAGAGAAATTATTTACATGTATGTCTTCAAACCGTAAAGAGATGATTCTAGAAGAGTTAGATGGCTTAGGACCGCTTAAGATGACGGATGCTGAAAAAGCGCAGCAAACGATTACAGGTACAGTGAAAAAACTAGAAAAAGAAGGAAGAATTATCGTTCAAAGAGGTGAAGATGATGTCCTTATTTAAAAACAGAATTCCGAAGAATTCTGTTTCTTTTTCTGAAGAAACGTATGAATTACAGTTTCCAAAACCAATACCAGTTCACGCTGAAGGAAAAATACAAGTAGATCATGCAGAACTTCTTGCGCAGCAAGATGCATTACATATGGAAATGAATCAGCTAAGGCAGCATCAGCAAACGTTAGAACGAGAGCATCAGCAGTTGTTGCAGGCTAAAGAAGAGTTTCAAATGCATATTCATGAACAAATGGAACAGATGGAAGCAACGCGTTTACAGTTTCAAAAAGAGCAACAAGAAACAGCATATGAATGGACTGAGTTATTATGGAATCAATCTTTTCAATTAGCAGAAAAAATTGTGAATCAAGCGGTAGATTCACGATTATTAGATGTTCTGCCAATATTAACAGGTATCGTCCAAACATTGCCTACTTCATTTGAAAAGTTAATTATAACGGTTCATCCAGAAACATTTGAGCGTATACAAGAAGAGAAAGAAAATACGAAAGAGTATTGGTTACTACAATTAGTAGAATGGAAGTATGATTTTTCTTTACAGTTTGGCGAATTTGTTTTGGAAGAAGAGAAAGAGTTCTTTGAATTTAAATTTGCACCTATATTTGCGAAACTTCGTCATAAATGGGAAGAAGAAAAGTTGTTTGAGGAGCAAAATGTATGAACAACAAGCTCATGAACGAACATAATAAATGGAATACGTTTATTGAAACGCCGTTTTATACGAAAGCTGGCAAAGTTCATAGTGTACAAGAGCAGTTTTTTGTAGCGAAAGGTCCGAAAGCGAAGATTGGAGATGTTTGTCTCGTTGGAGAACATAGCGTCTTATGTGAAGTTATTGCAATTGAAAAAGAAAACAATATGTTACTCCCATTTGAACAGACAGAAAAGGTGTGTTATGGAGATTCAGTTACATTAATTGCAGAAGATGTCGTTGTGCCCCGTGGTAATCATTTGCTTGGAAAAGTGTTAAGTGCAAATGGCAAAGTATTAAACGAAGAGGCTGAAAATATTCCAGTGCAAAAAATAAAATTAGATGCACCGCCGATTCATGCATTTGAGCGTGAAGAAATTACAGATGTATTTGAAACGGGAATTAAATCGATTGATTCCATGTTAACGATTGGGATCGGTCAAAAGATTGGTATTTTCGCAGGATCGGGTGTTGGGAAATCTACATTACTTGGAATGATTGCGAAAAACGCAAAAGCTGATATTAACGTTATTAGTTTAGTAGGTGAGCGTGGCCGGGAAGTAAAAGACTTTATTCGAAAAGAATTAGGTGAAGAAGGTATGAAAAAAAGCGTCGTTGTTGTAGCGACGTCAGATGAAAGTCACCTTATGCAACTTCGTGCGGCAAAACTTGCAACGTCTATTGCTGAATATTTCCGTGATCAAGGAAATAATGTATTACTTATGATGGATTCAGTTACTCGTTTTGCCGACGCTCGCCGAAGTGTTGACATTGCAGTCAAAGAATTACCAATCGGTGGTAAAACACTCTTAATGGAAAGTTATATGAAAAAGTTATTAGAGCGATCCGGAAAAACACAAAAAGGGGCAATAACAGGTATTTATACAGTGTTAGTTGATGGTGACGATTTAAATGGTCCTGTACCAGATTTAGCTCGTGGTATTTTAGATGGACATATTGTATTAAAACGTGAGCTCGCAACTCTTAGTCATTACCCTGCCATTTCTGTACTAGATTCGGTAAGTAGGATTATGGAAGAAATCGTATCGCCGAATCATTGGCAACTTGCAAATGAAATGAGAAAAATTTTATCTATTTATAAAGAAAATGAATTGTATTTTAAACTAGGAACAATTCAAGAAAATGAAGAAAATGCTTATATTTTTGAATGTAAAAATAAAGTAGAAGCTATAAATATGTTTTTAAAACAAGGTAGAACGGATAGTTTTCATTTTGAAGATGTTGTCCAAGCGATGCACCATATTGTATAAGATCTCGCCCTTTGAGGTCTTATTTTTTTGTTTTTAATATTTCACAGATTTTTTTGTAAAAAAACTATATAATAGAAAAAGGGAACGTTATAATAGGAAGGGGCTATGAAAACGGGTGGATAAGCAGCAGTACGACACGATAAAATTGCAGATTAATCAAGAGAAAGAACAAATCTTGAAAGAAGTGTACGAACTAACAGCTGAAAAAAGAAAAATAGAACAAAAAAAAGAATATGATCTGTATGTTGTGAAATCGCGTAGTAAAGTCGTACAAACTGGGCAACGTATTATGGCTGGTATGCTGTCTTCACATACATTTTCACCTGAAAGAATAGAAGAATGGAATCGGAAAATTAAAAAAACAGAAGGTTTTATTCAAAAAAATGAAAGCCTTTTAGAGAAAATAAAAGAAAAAGAACGTGTCATTGATGAAATGTATCAAGAAGATTGTAAGAAGCTTGCGAAAGTAAAAGAAAAGTTAGAAGAAAAAATGCTTCTTGATTTAAAAATGTGTATGAACGGATGAGGTGGATGTAGTGATACAATTTGTATTACCGGTGCAACAGAGTTTACCTCCGCAAAAAGAAAAAGGGCTAGAAATACAATCGAAAAATGAAAATTCTTCATTTGATAATACAATGAGAATTGAAAATAAAAAACAGCCGAAAACGGAGAAAACGAAACGAGAAGAAGCACCAGAAGAAGAGAAGAAAGAATATCTTCTCGCAAAAAAAACGGTAACGAAAGAAGAACCGAGTGTAAAGAAAGAAGAAAAAAAAGAGACAGAACAATTATTACTAGCTGTATCTGAGCAAATGATTGCAATTGAGCAATTACGTGTGCAACCAGAATTGTTATATCAATACATACAAAAAATACAAGAATTATATAAAGAATACGGAAATATTAAACTGAACGAATTGCCTGCAGCTGAATTACAGCAATTACAAGAATTGCTTTCAAACATGAACATTAAGAATGCCATATGTTTAGAAGATACAATGCAAATGGCGTTAGACAAGATGAAAATGCCAGAGCAGACGTTGCAAGTATTAAAAGTCGTAGAATCAGAAACTTGTAATATTGCAAAGAAACAAGAGGATTCTAAGGAAGTAGAACTCCCGAAAGCAGAGAGCGATGATGTGAAGGTAGAGTTACCAAAAGTCGATCAGTTAAATGACTCAAGTTCGGCCGGAGCGGAGTTATTAAATAAAGCAACGGGTACTGACCAAATAGGAAAACAAAATAGTGGAGCTGAGAAGGTTACATTACCTGACTTAGGCAAGAAGATGGAAGCGCAAGTAGAAGCTCTGCAAAAATTTGTAGTGAAACAAGAACGTGTTTTATTCCAGCTAAATCCAGAGAAACTTGGTACATTAACTGTATTTATGAAAAAGCATGGAGATCAAATTGATGTCCATGTAGAAATGGAAAAACACGATGCGAAAAAACGTGTTGAAATGATTTTTGACGAATTGAAGCTAAAGTTAAAAGAAAAAGAAATTAATATTCAAATTAGTTATTCAGAAAAAGATGAACATCGTAAAGAACAGCGAGAGCAAGAGCAAAGGCAAAAACAAAAATTAGCAAATACGAAACATGAGAAACAACAATCAAAAGAATTTGCGGGATTATTGGAGGAATAAAGCGTGCCAACAGTTGGATTAAATACAACGAGTACAAATCATATTCCGTTACAAGCAGGAGCGCAAAAAAGTAATGTACCTGTTAACGGTGTACAATCGCCAGTTCAACAAACAAATGGAGTTTCAGCAGGGGAGCAAAAAACTCCTGGGGTAATGGGAAAAGATGATTTCCTAAAATTGTTTTTATCGAGTTTCCAACATCAAGATCCATTTAATGCGATGGATATGAATCAAATGATGAACCAAACAGCGCAATTATCTCTTATGGAACAAGTACAAAATATGACAAAAGCGGTTGACTCTTTAAGAACAACGATGTATTCGACAGCGCTTGATGGTGGAATGAAGTTTTTAGGAAAGTATGTAAGAGGTATTGACGGTGAAGGGAACAAAGTCACTGGTCAAGTAGAGACAGTTCGCCTTGCAGAAAATAACGAAGTACAGCTCGTTATTGATAATAAAGTAGTGTCTCTTCGTTTCGTGGAAAGAGTGTCTGATAAACCAATTGGAGAAACGAATCCAGAAGATGCAAAGAAAGACGATCAAAAAGTAACTGAAGAAGTAAAAACAACAAATTCATAAGGGAGTGTCCATACGTTATGATTAAAGCGTTATATACAAGTATTACAGGAATGAATGCAACACAAAATGCATTAAGTGTAACTTCAAATAATATTGCCAACGCACAAACAGTAGGTTATAAAAAACAAAAAGCAATGTTTGATGATTTACTATATAACAATTCAATTGGTTCAAAAGGCGACGATAAATACGCAGGGACGAACCCGAAAAGTATCGGTAACGGTGTGAAAATGAGCGGAACAGTTACGGATTATAGCGATGGTACAATTACGCTAACGGGTGGTAAAACACAAGCAGCGATGGAAGGTAATGGTTTCTTCGTAGTGGGTGATTCAAAAGGCGGTAACATGGAATTTACGCGTAAAGGTACGTTCGGAATATCTTCAGATTACTATATTACGAATACAGAAGGACAATACGTGTTTGCATATCCTGCAAATGAAGCGACTGGTGAAGTTGATTTATCTGGTATTCCAGGACCGTTGCAAATCCCAATGGGAACGGCAATTGGAGGTATTCGAACATCGAAAGGTACAATTAAAGGGAACATTCCAACTGATGCAACAAAAATCACGCAAGATTTGCCTGTATACGATGATGCCGGTAATACATGGACAATGCGTGTAGAGTTTACACGAACGAGCGAACATAATTATTCATACAAAGTACAGATGCGTAACGATTCGAAAAAAGCAACAACGTTTGAAGATGTTCCAAATGCAAATGGTGAAATGACATTTGATGCAGTAGGAAATCCAAACCAGACAAACCCTGGAGCACCTATTCCGTTTAATGGCGGAACAATAAATTTAGATTTTAGTAAATTAACAAATCATCCGACAGATAAAACATTAGCAGTAACAGAAGTAGATGGTAGAGCAGCGGCAACCGTTAAAGATTGCTTTATTGCTGACGGTGGATATGTGATGGTAAAATATTCAGATGGAAGTATGAAATCTGCTGGTCAGTTAGCTGTTGCAATGTTCCCAAATGAGGGCGGTTTAATGAAAAACGGAAACGGTAACTATACAGCGACGAATACAACTGGTATTTTAGCACTGGGCGCATCTGGTCAAAACGGTGCAGGAAAAGTACGTGGTGGCGCACAAGAAGGTGCAAACGTAGATTTATCTGTAGAATTTGTTGATTTAATGTTATACCAACGCGGATTCCAAGGAAATGCGAAAGTAATTAAAATTTCAGATGAAGTATTAAATGAAGTTGTGAACTTAATTCGATAATATATTGTGAAGAAAAATTGTAACGTAGTAGAAAGGGTTTTATATTCGTATGACAAGACAAGAACGAATTTTACAATTGCCTTTTTTCGAAAATAAACGTGAGCTTGCTGAGCAAGTGTTAAAAATAGAACGAGAAGAGCATGTATATTTACCAGATCAATTTGAAATCAAACAAGTACCTCCATATTCGTTTGGTGAAAAACAAGCAATCATTGGCCGTATACACGAGTTTTATTTCGTAAGTATTGGTAGCGACAGTGTTTGGAAGTATCAACTGTTTAAAGATGAGATGAAGTGCCGTGAGTTTTTCGTTATGTTGCCGAATATTACGGATCAGCAGCTTGCTTTTTGGTTCAATAACATTGAGTTGTTGAAAGGGGCTTAAAAGCTTTCTTTTTAGGTTTTGAGAGAGGGCCCATCGATGAGTAGTAGCGGTCAGTGCCTATGTGTGGTTCGTGCATTGTGAGACCAGAGATATGGAGTGGTACTAGGTTAGCTTAAGATGTGTGAAACGATGGCTTAGATGAATAGCGATTGTAGTTGTGTTCATTTAAAGTTTTGAGAGATGGCCTAGCGATGAGTAGTAGCGGTTAGTGCTTATGAGTGGCTCGCATGTTGTAAGACCAGAGATATGGAGAGGTTCTAAGGTAGTTGAAGGGGCGAGGAGCCATGAATGAGATTGATAGGTTCTAGGTTAGTTGAGGAGGCCGAAAGTCAATTGTGGTGGTGCCTCTTCTCTTTTTGAAGATAGGGTCTATAAGTAGTGATTTGAAATAGATTTAGATTAATTTAAGATAGTTGTGCTATAGTGTACAATTAGACTAAGTTTATATAAAAGGAGAGGTGAGGAGGATGGCGCAGAATAAGTATCGCGTTACATTCATTTCGCCAAGTGAGGTTGAGCAACGTACTGTAATGACGGCGAGTAGTTTGCCTAATTTAATACGTCAAGTAGAGAGTATTATTGCAGATCCGAACGGTTATTTTGTAAATGATAAAAAGAATAATTGCTATTTTAAAGTGATTAAAGAAAATGTTACGTTTATTCAATATGAGTTACTATTTTCGGATAAGGAAATTCACATTGAAAAGTTAAAACATATAGCACCGGCGGTATTGAAACAAGTATTTAAAAAAATAAACGATCCGGAATTATATGCACTTGCACTCCTTGATGTTGATATAGCTACAAAGGAATATGTGCTAGGAGAAATGAATCCAGAGCTTAGAGTGAGAGTGGAAACAGAGCTTGCAAAAAAATGGGAAGCGATGCCGACAGAAATTGTAGGAGCGCAAGAAGTGTTACTAGAGGCACTTGCGTCGTTTATACAAGATTAAGCTTTACCACTGTTTTTATTACTTTAAAACTATAAGGCTCAGTCAACTACCCCTATTTTCATATAGGTAGTTGACTTTTGGGGTTTATTAAAGATTAATAATTAGATATACGGAATTAATGAAAGGGGAGCGACACCTTTATGTCACAAGCACAAAGTATTTTATTAGAAAGTGGAACAAACGAATTAGAAATCGTAACTTATACTGTTGGTGAAAATTTATTTAGCATCAATGTAATGAAAGTGCGTGAAATTATTAATCCATTCCCTGTTACAACTGTGCCGGAATCTCATCATGCAGTTGAAGGTGTTGTTCAAGTACGCGGTGAAATCTTACCTGTTATTAACTTAGCGACAGCTCTTAATTTAAAATCTATAAAGCCACTTGATCAAACGAAATTTATCATCTCGGAATTAAACCAAATGAAAGTTATTTTCCGTGTTGATGAAGTGCATCGTATTCAACGCATTTCTTGGGAACAAATTGATGAGCCAGCTTCATTATCTATGGGACTAGAAGAAACGACGTCTGGAATTGTAAAACTAGATGGGAAAATTATCTTATTGTTAGATTATGAAAAAATTGTTTGCGAAATTAGTAACACTGGTTATGACAATAAAACACTTTCAGGATTAGAGCAAAAAACAGATCGAGCTGAAAAAGTTATTTATATTGCGGAAGATTCAGCGATGCTTCGCCAAATACTAGAAGAAACATTATCAACAGCTGGATATACGAAAATGAATTTCTTCAGCAATGGTGCAGAAGCGTTAGCACAAATTGAAAAACTAGCAAAAGAGCAAGATGAAAAAATGTTTGAACATATTCATCTGCTTATTACAGATATTGAAATGCCAAAAATGGATGGACACCATTTAACGAAAGTAATTAAAGATAGTGAAGTAATGAAGCAATTACCAGTTATTATTTTCTCTTCTTTAATTACGAATGAGTTGTTCCATAAAGGTGAGGCAGTTGGAGCGAATGCTCAAGTGAGTAAGCCTGATATTCAAGAGTTAATTGGTTTAGTTGATAAGTTAGTGTTGTAAAAAAGTTTTGAAAAGCGTTTTTTTGGTTGGAAGAGAGGAACTAGCCAAGTGAGGAAGCGGTCAGTGCCTAATAGGTTTCCATGCGATGTAAGACCATAAATATTGAGTGTTTTTAGGTAAGTGAAAGAAGTGAGCCTCCGAGTGAGGGTTTGAAGAACCGGTTTCCAACTCTTTTCTATTTAGTTGGAAGAGAGGAACTAG
>NZ_JBALMG010000095.1:28476-29148 GCF_036963225.1 Bacillus sp. JJ783
GGAAGAGAGGAACTAGCCATGTATAGTACTGGTTAGTTCCTTTTTAGTATTCTATGCTTTGTACAGGCAGAGAAATCAAACGTTTCTGGAGTGTTTATGACTGTATGTATTAATAGTCTCTTTCGTGAATTTAGCTGTTTGTATTTAGGGGTTATTGATTGGTTTAATTAATAAGTAATAGGTTTTTTTCATTTGAAAATATAAGAGAATGTATCTCTGGATTGTGTTAGTAATATTTCGTGATAGCGCAAAATTTTTCGGTGAAATTACATTAAGAATACCATATAATATAATTAAACACATTTTATTGGTATAGCATCGTGTTAGATTTTTTTATTATTTTCTTAAAAAATCTTTTCTATTATTTACATACTTTGTATACTCTTTTGTATGTTAATTATTTGACAGATAATTTCGAAATGTTATAATATGGATATGTGGAAATTTCTATTTTCTTAAAAGACATGGGAGTCAGATGAGAATTGTGAAAGGATGAGGGGGAGTGACACATATTATGTATCACCACACAGCAATCAATGTATTAAGTCTTTTACAAAACATGTCAAATAATAAAACGAACGATATGAAATTAGAGGCGGAATTTAAAAAAATAGAGAAACAATTCCGAATAAAGTATGAAGAGCTTATCGATTTATATAATAGAATGGTATT